>JAISXN010000203.1 GCA_031270525.1 Candidatus Symbiothrix sp.
TCCACAGACATTATCCGGCAACAAGTGGAAGCGGTATTGGACGATATCACCGTCGATGCCGTTAAAACCGGCATGCTTCCCTCTCCTGAAATTATCGAAACGGTCGCCTCGCTCATCGACCGCTACAACTTGAAAAACGTAATTGTCGATCCGGTAATGGTAGCAACCAGCGGCGCTCGCCTGACAGACCCCGGCATTGCCGAAGCTTTTCGTAAACATCTATATACAAGGGCAATGCTTATTACCCCTAATATTCCTGAGGCGGAAGCCCTTTCGGGCATTACCATTCAAACGGAAGATGATTTTCAAAAAGCGGCGGATATCATGATGGAACAAGGTTGTCAGGCAGTCTTGATCAAAGGCGGCCATTTTACCAAAGAAAGAGTGACGGATATACTTTTCGGACCGGAAAAAGGGGAAAGTACCTCCTTGGGATCAAGTCATGTCAAATCTAAAAATTTGCATGGCACAGGCTGCACTTTTTCTTCGGCCATCGCTGCCAATATCGCATTGGGATGGGATTTGACAAACGCCGTCAGACGTGCGAAAATGTATATTTTCCTGGCCATCGAAAACGGAAGCAATCTAATCACCGGAAATGGCTATGGGCCTGTAAATCACCTATTTAAACCCAAACGGCTTAAAAAATTAAAAACTCGCGCTACTTCTCAATAGCCTCCAACATCGGCTTCACCGACAACGGTTTACCCGTAGCCTGCAGAATCCATTGATTAGGCGTCAATCTTCCCAAACGATAGATGCGATCCACTTCCGTAGCGAAATCTTTTTTCTGTAAATATTGTTCCAATTGAAACTCAATGATATGCCCAAATGAATATGCCGATAAATACAAAGGATAACTGAGTATATGGGAATAGATTGCCAAAACCGGTTCGTCTTTTACACCGAAGATGGGAGCATAATATTCGTTCCAAATTTCTTTTGACAGGCGGATAACAGCTTCTTTCAATTCTGCCGGCGTCGCATCGGGATTTGCATACATCCATTTCCATACGCTTATGTCTAAGAGGGATACGCCTGAAATCTCGAATAAACTCCAAGCTTTATCCAAAACATCCGAATTATCTTCTCCCGAAGATTGATCTTTAATTCCCAAAATATCCAAATCTCTTTTCTGGAAAACAAAAGCCAACGCTTCGGTAAAAGCGGTGTTGGGTACTCCGTTCAACAGGTAATAATCGACGTCGTAGAGCGATATGGTTTGTTCTACGTTGTGGCCAAATTCGTGAATAGCAATGTTATAGCCTTTGTAGTCCAAGCCTCCTTCCGGAATACGGGTTCTGAGATGAGCATGGTTTCCTTTTTGGGAAGCACCCCAAGCGTGTCCCGAGCCGCGGGCGGCGTCAACATCTATTTTTCCAGCTAAATATTGGGCGCGTTCTTTCGTAAAACCTAATTTTTCGAGAATGTTCGGCAAGTCTTTTTTTAGGGCTTGGGCATTCGGATAAAGCTCTTTGGTTATGTTGCTTAAACTGTCTTCATTTAAGGAACTCCTCAATTTAAAACCATCGTACCAAATATCGAAAGCCTGCAATTTCCGGCCAAGACGGGAAGCCACAATTTTCCCGGCTGTCTTCATTTCGGGAGCAGAAAGGTATTCCCTGAAAAGTTTTTCGGCGTCGTTGACCGACACTTCCATATCTTCCGAAAAATTCCGGTCGATATAAGTGTTTCCGGTATAGGCGTCAATGGCTTTTAATGCGCTGAAATTGTTTAGTAAAATTTCGTAACGTGTTGTATTTTCGTTATTTACATTGATTTTTTTACCCGATTGAAATACTTGATTGGTATATGGATTCCAATCGTAATCGCCCGAATTAATAACTTCTTTCGGAATTTCTTGCGAAATAATCCGCTTCATGGCTTCATAGATGGTTTGCTGTTTGTTGAGTCCCGTTTTTCCTTTATTATAATTTGCTTTAATCTCATCTCGTAAATTCCAGTGTGACAGCAAAATCATATTTTCCGGAAAAATCTTTTTTTCTGATTTGTCCAGCAGATGACCGGCATAAATATTGTAATTGGCTATATATACATCGGCATCGCTATTGGCTTTGGTAACAGCTTGTTGTAGTGCAGCCGGCACTCGGCTCGTGAACAAATCGCCCAGCCGGGCATAAGCCCAATCAAGGCGATTATTTCCAAGCAATTCTTTTTCTTCCAGAGAATATTCCGGAAAATTTAACGTGATAAAAAATGCTAACTTGTTGGCATACATATCATCGCTGAAATGTGTATTCGGACTGTAAGCCGCAAATTGCTCGTCAATTTTGAGCAAAGGGCCGGTCGCTTCATGGACATTTTTTTGCAATTGGAGGGACATTTCATTGTAATTTCCCCAGATAGCTTCCAGATAATTACTGATTTTCAGGAAAATAGTTTCTTTTTCCGAAGGATTGGAAATGTAATTATCTAAGCAAAAACGAATAAATTCGTCTTCGGTCCTATCTTGTGGTTGCCAAAGCCTTGCCGTTTGTTTTACGCCTTTCTCTATCAGCGTTTTGCCGGACGGATTTTTACCGGACAAATCGGCTATTACTTTCTCAATGGACGGAAGTGTGATTGTGTGCATTTGATTAACGTCGCTTTCACTTGAGATTCTCGCTTTCGCGGGAATGACAGAAAGAATTACTATTGAAATGATGATTGCAAAAACTTTTTTCATATTGACTATCCTTCATATTTATATCCGAATGTATCAGCTACCGCTTTATAAACGATTTTTCCGTTAACGATATTCAAACCGGCTTTCAGATCGGGATATTTTTCGCAAGCTTTTTCCCAGCCTAAATCCGCCAGCGCCAGCGCATAAGGCAAAGTTGCGTTGGTAAGCGCCAGAGTAGAAGTCATTGGAACAGCTCCCGGAATATTGGCTACGCAATAATGGACAACACCCTCCACTTCGTATGTAGGATTGGTATGCGTAGTGGGGTAGGAGGATTCGAAGCAACCGCCTTGGTCTATGGCGACATCAACCAGCACGGAACCCGGTTGAATGAGTTTCAGCATATCGTTGGTAATCAGGAACGGAGCTTTTGCACCTGGAATTAACACGGCTCCGACAACCAAATCAACCTGTGGCAACATTTGTTCGATATTGTAATGGCTCGACATCATGGTGTCGACATTGGCCGGCATAATTTCGCTCAGGTAGCGCAAACGCGGCAGGGAAATGTCCATAATCGTAACGTGCGCGCCTAATCCGGCGGCCATAAATGCGGCTTGCGTACCGACGATACCGCCGCCCAGAATCAAAACATTGGCAGGTTTTACGCCCGGAACGCCGCCCAAAAGGATTCCTTTTCCGCCTTGCGGACGTTCAAGATATTTGGTGCCTTCCTGTATCGACATCCGTCCGGCTACTTCCGACATGGGAATCAGCAAAGGTAGGGTATGGCCTTTTTCAACGGTTTCGTAAGCCAAACAAATGGCTTTGCTTGCTATCATCGCATCGGTTAATTTTTGATCGGCGGCAAAATGAAAATAAGTGAATATCAATTGGTTGGGACGAATCAGTTTGTATTCTTGTTCGATGGGTTCTTTCACTTTCATAATCATATCGGCAATGGCGAAAACATCTTCGGCTTTCGGAAGAATATTTGCGCCGGCGCGAATGTATGCTTCATCGTTAAAACCGCTGTTTTTACCTGCATCGGTTTCAATATAAACAATGTGACCGTGTTGGACAAGGTCGTGAACGCCACCCGGAGTTATAGAAACCCTGTTTTCGTTGTTTTTAATTTCTTTTGGAATACCTATTTTCATAATATGTTAAATAATAAATAGTTAATAGAATCTATGTTTGTGCATTGTTTTTGCGGCGTAAAGTTACAATTTTCTATTGAATATGCCAATTTTTATTGTAATAAAAGTCGATGCGCTTTCTCAATCATTTTTATTTGCGAAGAAGGAATATCATGTTCTTTGGCAATCCGTTTCCATTGCGAAACCGATTCGATTACTTCTTCGATAATTTCATTTGCTTTTTTGATATTCATTGACTTGGCAACTTGCAAAAAGTCGGATTTTGCAAAGCCGTCTTGTTTACCGTTGATAGTCATTTGGTGTAGCGATGTATATTTTCCCAACGGATTGTAAGAGAAAGTCATATCATAAGCAGGAGCTAATCGCCATTTTCCTTCTTTGTTCATCAGGAAAGACACGTTTTTAGTATGGTCATCCTGATTTCGGGCAACGACATTGAATACCATCCGGCGATAGGCTTGTTCGGCGGCGGTATAAGGCAAACGCAAAGTACGCATGGTCTGAAATAGTTGTTCGTAGGCATAAATACCCGGACTATTGAAATCGAAATGAGCCAAACCGCAAAGCGTTTGCATGTGGAGTTTTTCCTTATTGCCTATCCGGTCGAAGCGGCGGGTTAAGAAATGGTAACGGCCGTTTTCCGTCAATAAACGGGATTCCATCATTTCGATTCCGCAGGATATTGCCATGAAGTAATAGACTTGTTCAATGCGTCCGAAATGCACAGGGTCTTTTAGTTCTTTGTCTCGATTGTCTATTCCGTCTAATTTAATCAGCCAGTGCGAGAATCCTTCCGGGGCGTTTAGTTGTCCCGAACGTATTTCACCTGTCTTTTCGTTATAAGCGATTATGGCTTTGGCGCGTGCGCCTCCGGCGGAAGTTCCGACTTTGATGATTTGTGATATTTCATTTTCATTGTGCAGGTCGGCGGTTTGTTTTTCTTTGTCGGCCAAAGCATAACGAGCCGCTTGAATCAAACCTTCCAATTCGATTTTTGTGGAGTTATTTTGAACTACTTTTTCGGCCGGTTCAAATTCAAGGGCGCCCATTCCTCGTTTACCCAGATAGAGTAATCGTTCCACAGGATTATACGAGTCGGGGTCACGTCCTTGTTCCGCCAACCACCGGTTAATCAGGGCATTTCCGAATTTGTCGGGTAGCGAGTCTGCCAATAAACCCGGTAATCCTTTGAAAGTCACCCTGTTGATTTCCGGAAAAGAATAGATTTGTCCTGCTTGCAAGGGCATTTTTAGAGGAGAAAGATCCAGACCTTTGGCGACAAACTTCGGATCATATTCGAAGCTTGCTATTTCTCTTGCAGGATCCCACGAGACGGTGCCTGCGATATCTTCCCAAATCCGGATATGTGCGTAATTTACCATTCTGAAACGTTTTTATTTTCTTTGGTTTTTCGATTGACTGAAGCTCTTTTGCGCGTCTTGCCCCGAAGTTTGGCAATTTGAATAGGGCTTACCGGAGCTTCGGCAATAAATTGATTGAGTATTTCAATTTTTTCTAAAACACGGAGAATCTGGATAAATGAACTCATTGTTCCCATGCCTCGGTTCTCTATGTCGATGATCGTACTGCGGGATAATCCTGCAGATTTTCCTAATTTTGTTTGAGAAAGATTTTTATTCAGCCGTATTTGCCTGATTTGTGCGCCAAGCAAGCGGAGAATAGCTTCATTACTCATCAAATAATTGAATTTAATGTTTACTTTTTCAGTCATTAGCCCCTATTTTTGCTTTTAATGCAGCAAATTTACGACATTATTTTTGATTTTACAAGTTTTTTCGATAGTTTTTTCAAGGAAATAAATTGGATTATTATGAGGATACTATTTGGTTTACTTTGATTGTTTTTATAATGTCGGTTTTTTCGGTCATTATAGCTAAAAAATGGCTTTAATGTCGGAAAAAACCGTCATTATATTGGCTTCAAATTTTTGCAGGCAAATGCACCCATTTAATATTTAACCCGTAAATTTGCGAAATTAGCGAAATGAGTGTAATTCGCGTTCCAAATAATTTCTACGTAGTCAAATACGCCAGTGGATAAAATTTTTTTATATGAAAAAGAAGTCTTATATTTGTATTTTTACAAGATTTATGAGACGATTATTTTTATTTGCGACGTTATTATTTTTACCGTTTTCAATTCAAGCATCTACAGATAGCGAATTGGATTCGATTTTTCAGGTCTTGTTTCGGGCTATGAATAATAAAGACATTTATGTAATTGAAAAAGAGCAGCGTCTTTATGAAATCAAAAACATGTTGACCATGCCGGATTTGACGGATAATCAGCGTTATACGATATACAATAAATTGTATGACGAATATTGCCATTACAAAGTGGATTCCGCCATTTATTATCAGGAATTGAATCTGGAACTTGCCGGAAAATGTAATAATTTGGAATATAAATATACGGCGCTTTTGAATCTTTCTTTTTCTTATTGGATTAAGGGGCGTTTTCTTGAGTCGATGAATATAATGGACAATCTTGATCGTAAACTTTTTGATCGCTTTCCCGAATGGTTGCTTGTCGAATATTATGAATCTTACGAACGTTTGTATATGTATTATGCGGTCATAGAAGGTAACGATTCAAATGAATATTATCGCCGGAATAGTTTGTACCGGGATTCTTTATTGCAAGTAATTCAGCCGAATACATTAAAATATAATATCATAACTGCCGAAAAATTGGGCGATGAAAATAAAACCGAAGAAGCCAAAAAATTCCTGATGGAATCTTTGAAAAACATAAAATCCGAAAATCACGATAAGGCAATTGTAGCTAATATTATAGCGGGTATTTACAAAAAGGAAGGTAATACGGAGATGCAGAAAAAATATTGCGCCGTATCGGCAATATGCGATATAAAGAACGCGGTGAAAGAAAATACTTCTATGATGGCGCTGGCGCTGCTGTTGTATGGCGAGGGTAATATCGACGAGGCCTACAAATGTATTAAATCCTCTATGGACGACGCCGTTTTTTGCAATGC
>JAISXN010000217.1 GCA_031270525.1 Candidatus Symbiothrix sp.
TTGATATGCACACCTGTTTACAATCCTTTGAGCCGTATCTTTTGGCAAACAAACGCACCGAAAAACCGGTACTTCATATATCCATTAACCCCGACCCGAAAGACAAACTTTCCGATGAACAGTTGTCGGAAATTGCACAAACCTATATGCAAAAAATGGGTTACGGCGACCAGCCTTTCATTGTTTACAAGCACGAGGATATAGAACGCCGCCACATTCATGTCGTTTCACTCCGTGTCGATGAAGACGGGCGTAAGATTGACCACAATTTTGAGCGCAAGCGTTCGATGGATATTTGCCGCAACCTCGAACAGCAATACGGACTTGTTCCCGCCGACCAAAAGAAGCGCGAAGAAGGTTTGCCGCTCAAAAAAGTAGATTATTCCAAAGGCGACGTGAAACACCAAATCGCGAACGTTATCCGTAGCGTTGCGCGGGATTATCATTTCTTTGAGTTTGAAGGAATACAAAGCCGTCCTCTCTTTATATAACACAGGTATGGAAGAAATTCGCGGAGAAGTCAAAGGGAAAGAATACAAGGGATTGGTTTATTCGGCATTGAACAAAAAGGGCGAAAAGGTCGGAACGCCGTTCAAGTCCTCACTGTTCGGAAAAAGTGTCGGGATTGATGCGTTGGAAAAGCACATTGAAAAATCGGCGGAAATAATCAAAAACAAACGACTGAAAGAGCGTTGCAAAACGGTTATTGCCACCGCGATGCGCATGGCTAACAACCGCGCCGCCTTTGAAAAGGCGTTGGAAAAGCAGGGCGTTTCCGTACTGTTCCGCACCAACGAACAGGGCAGGATTTACGGCGTAACCTTCGTTGACCACGAGCAAAAAGCCGTCTTTAACGGCTCGCGTCTGGACAAGGAATTTTCTGCCAACGTGTTCAACAACCTCTTTAATGGTAGCGGTCAAGTGCGTGAACGGCAGCCGGAACAGGTGGAAGACCACAAAGCCGGACAATCCATTGAACCGTTCACCCCTTCAAACAGGGAACGGGAGGAAGGTTCAGGCATCTCTGGGTTGTTCGATCTGTTCACTCCCGAAACAACAGGTGATGAGATAGCGGAACAAAATTTTGTCCGCCGACTGAAAAAGAAACAAAAGCGTCAAAGACGCATATAACTTTTAATTCGTAATTTTTAATTTTTAATTGAATATACTATGCAACAGGAAGATGATTTAAGAGGACTGGCCAAAGTCATGGAGTTCATGCGGGCTGTCAGTATTTTGTTTTGTGTTATCAATATTTACTGGTTTTGTTACCAGAGTATTGTGGATTGGGGGATTAATATCGGCGTAGTCGATAAAATCCTGATGAATTTTCAGCGGACTACCGGACTGTTTACGTCCGTTTTGTGGACTAAACTGTTCGCCGTTGTGTTTTTAGCGCTGTCGTGCCTGGGAACGAAAGGCGTCAAGCAGGAAAAGATTAAATGGTTGAAAATAAACGCATGTCTGTTTTTCGGCTTTGTCCTGTTTTTCCTGAACTGGTGGCTACTGTATCTGCCGCTTCCACTGGTGGCAAACACGGCTTTTTATGTGTTCACGCTCACTTTGGGTTACATTCTTTTGTTGGTCGCCGGATTGTGGATGAGCCGCCTGCTAAAGAATGGTTTGCTCGACGATGTTTTCAATATTGAAAATGAATCGTTTATGCAGGAAACACGGCTTATCGAAAACGAATATTCAGTCAATCTGCCTACACGTTTTTTCTACAAAAAGAAGTGGAACAAAGGTTGGATAAACGTTGTCAATCCATTCCGCGCAAGTATTGTATTAGGCACACCGGGGTCAGGAAAGTCATACGCAATCGTAAATAATTACATTAAACAGCAGATTATCAAAGGATTCTCGATGTATGTGTATGATTACAAGTTTGATGATTTGTCCGTAATTGCTTACAATACAATGCTCAAAAATATGGATAAATACAAAGTGAAGCCGAAGTTTTATGTAATCAATTTCGACAATCCCCGCAAGTCGCACCGCTGCAATCCCATTGTGCCGGAATTTATGACAGATATTTCAGATGCTTATGAATCAGCCTATACCATTATGCTCAATCTCAATAAAACGTGGATTCAAAAGCAGGGTGATTTTTTCGTGGAATCACCCATAATCCTTTTAGCAGCAATAATTTGGTATTTAAAAATCTATCAAGAGGGTAAGTATTGTACCTTTCCCCATGCCATCGAATTTTTGAACCGTAAATATGCCGATATTTTCCCGATTCTTACTTCTTATCCACAGTTGGAGAACTACTTATCCCCCTTTATGGATGCGTGGGAAGGAGGCGCTCAAGAGCAGCTTCAGGGGCAGATTGCTTCGGCTAAAATCCCGTTATCCAGAATGATAAGCCCTCAACTCTATTGGGTAATGACCGGAAACGATTTTACACTTGACATCAACAATCCCAATGAGCCGAAGATTCTTTGCGTGGGCAACAATCCCGACCGTCAAAACATTTATTCGGCGGCTTTAGGCTTGTATAACAGCCGTATCGTGAAGCTCATAAACAAAAAGGGACAACTCAAAAGCAGTGTGATTATCGACGAGTTACCAACTATTTATTTCAGAGGACTTGATAACCTGATAGCCACCGCCCGAAGCAACAAGGTTGCAGTCTGTCTTGGTTTTCAGGACTTTTCGCAGTTGAAACGGGATTATGGCGACAAAGAGGCCGCCGTAGTGATGAACACGGTGGGGAATATTTTTTCCGGTCAGGTCGTGGGCGAATCGGCAAAAAACCTGTCCGAGCGTTTCGGAAAAGTGTTGCAAAAGCGGCAGTCGATGACGATTAACAGGCAGGATACATCCACATCTATTTCTACGCAGTTGGATTCGCTTATTCCGGCATCCAAAATCAGCAATCTTACGCAGGGTATGTTTGTAGGTGCAGTGTCCGACAACTTCGACGAGCGGATAGAACAGAAGATTTTCCATGCCGAGATTGTTGTCGATAACGAGGCAGTTGCCAGTGAAACGAAAGCCTACAAGAAAATCCCTGTCATTGCCGAGTTTACGGACGATGCAGGAAACGACATGATGCAACAGGTTATCGAACACAACTACAACCAAATCAAAGCAGACGTGAAACAGATTGTCGCCGATGAACTGGCTCGAATAGAAAGCGACCCGGAATTGCAGCATTTGATAAAGAAAGAATGATATTTTTAAGTAACAGGCACGGATACAACAGACCAATAAATCAATGTTTATCCGTGCCTGCTTTTACCATAGCGCCAACCCCTGCCAAACAAACGCCAACCCTTGCCACCTGCCTGAAAATCCTTTATTTTCAATATTTACCCATCTACTTTTGTACTGCATTAACAGTGATGCAATCATTTAAAATTAAAAGCAGCATGAATGAAAAATTGAAAGACCAAGACATTCTTTTGGTCAAGGAAAAAGGTAGCAACGAATTGAGCGTTGCTAAAATGGGCAAGGACGGTAAGGTCAAGCAAGCCAAACCCGACAGTGAAAACCCCGATTTTTTGAAAATTGACAAACAGGGGAACGTTCTCGAAAACTTCTTTGAAAACTTCAAGCGGCAGGTCAAAGACCCGACACGCTTTGAGTTTTTCCGCGTTCCGGCAGAGAAGTTTAAGGAAGTCGTGCAGAAATTGCAGAATGCTTTCAAAAACCCAAACAAACCTGAGAACAAGGCGTTTATCGATCTTCATCGCATTAACCCGGAAGATTTCCTGAAAAAACAGGGACAAACCCAACCACAGGCGCAGACCCAAACCCAAACACCTGAAAACAGTTATGCCATCAATCCCGACAGTATCCATTGGGACAAACTGGAAAAATTCGGCATTACACGCGAATCCCTCGAAAAAACAGGCAACCTCGAAAAAATGCTCGATTACCGCAAAACGGATTTGATGCCGGTTTCCATCCGGATAGACGACGAAACGACGCTTCGTACCGACGCCCGCTTTTCGCTTCGCCGGCAGGAAGATGGTACATTTGTTCCTGCCGTTCATCCCATCCGGCACAAACCCGATTTGGAACGTCCGTACTTCGGCGTAACATTTTCCGAAGAAGACAGGAAGAACCTGCTGACAAACGGTAATCTTGGCCGGGTGGTCAATGCCGAATTTCGTCCGGGTGAAAAAATGCCCATCCTGTTGTCGCTGGACAGACTGACCAATGAACTTGTCGCTTTCCGTGCAGACCGGTTAACTGTTCCAGAGAAAATCAAGGGTGTGGAACTGGGCGAACAGCAAAGAAAAGAACTCTCGGAAGGCAAAGCCGTACATCTTGATAATATGATAAGCAAAAACGGCAAAGAATTTTCCGCATCCATCCAGTTCAATGCCGACAAACGGAGTTTTGAATTTCTGTTCGACAACGACCGGAAGCAAAGCCAAACGCAGGAAAACGGGCAATCAAATGTTCAAAAAACCTTTCGTGGAAAGGAACTGACCGAAAACCAGCGCGACAGCCTGCTGGAAGGCAAAACCGTTCATGTGGACGGCTTGGTAGATAAAAAAGGAAAAGGGTACAGCGGCTATATCACGCTGAACAAAGACACCGGAAAAACCGATTTCATGTTTTCCAAGCAGTACAAAGAGGCATTAGAAAAAGGTCTGGTCATTCCCGACAACCGCAGCAAAACGCAGGTCGCCGTCAATTCGGAAGGCAAAACCAGCGAAGCGACCAAAAACGTGAAAGAGCCTCTGAAACAGGGACAAACGCAACCCACCGAAAAGCAGGTGGAAAAGCAGGAGAAACAGGAAAAGAAAACTGCAAAAAAAGCCAAAGGCGTAAAAATGTAATGATTCATCACTAAAATCCATAAAGAAATGAAAATTTGTATATTGAGTGAAAAGCCCTCTGTGGCAAGGGAAATCGCAAACGTGGTCGGAGCCTCACATAAAGAAGACGGATTTTTACACGGTAACGGTTACATGGTTACTTGGGCGTTCGGCCATCTGGTACAGTTGGCCATGCCCGAAGAATACGGCTTCACGGGATTTGTCAGGGAGAACCTCCCGATAATTCCCGAAGTGTTTAAACTCGTTCCCCGGCAAGTAAAAGAGGGCAAAGAATATAAAGCCGACGCGAGCGCATTGAAGCAACTCAAAATCATCAAACACGCATTCGACAGTTGCGACCGCATCATTGTAGCTACTGACAGTGGACGCGAAGGATGTTTAATTTTCCGGTATATCTATTCACATCTGAACTGCCACAAGCCATTTGACAGGCTTTGGATAAGCAGTTTAACAGAAAAATCCATTAAAGACGGCCTGCAAAACCTCAAACCGGGCAGCGATTATGACAACCTGTATTTTGCGGCAAAAGCGCGTTCAGAGGCTGATTGGCTATGTGGAATTAATTCAAGTCAGTCGTTGAGTATCGCGGCGGGGCGGGGTGTGTTTTCACTCGGACGGGTGCAAACACCCACGCTTGCAATGATTTGTAAACGGTTTTTGGAAAACAGACACTTTGTTTCTACTCCGTTTTGGCAAATCCGGATTCAGACGGACAAAACAGGCGTTTCATTTGCCGCAATCAGTCGCGAAAAATACGATAATAAGGATGCGGCAAACAAGGTTTTCTCTCTTTTGCAGCAACAAAAAACGCTTCATGTTCAGTCTGTTGAAAAGAAAGAAGTCCATCAAGAGCCGCCATTACTGTACTGTTTAACGACACTGCAAAAAGAGGCAAACAGCAAGCACGGCTTTTCGGCGGACAAAACACTTTCCATAGCGCAAAAGTTGTATGAATCGAAGTTTATCACTTATCCTCGCACGGGCAGCCGTTATATTTCCGCAGACGTATTCGATGAAATACCGGAACTGCTTAACAGTCTGAAAACGCACCCGCGTTTCGGCAGTTATGCCGAATCAATGGACAGCGCCGTTTTGAACATTCGCTGTGTCAATAATGAAAAAATCACCGACCATCATGCACTTTTGATTACGGAAAACACGCCCAACGGTCTATCCGGCGATGAACAGACCGTTTACGAAATGATAGCGGGACGCATGTTGGAGGCGTTTTCAAAAAAGTGCGTCAAAGATGCCACGACCATTTTGTTGGCAAACGGCGACACGGTTTTTGATGCGAAAGGCTCAATTATCAAACAAGCTGGCTGGCGAACAGTTTTCGGCGAACAGGAAGAAACAGGAGAAGACGAAACAGGCAATTTGCCCGAAGTAATCAAAGGCGAAACGCTTCCGGTTATCCAATCCGAATTGCTGGAAAAGCAGACCAAGCCCAAGCCGTTACACACGGAAGCCACGCTTTTAGGAGCAATGGAATCGGCAGGAAAAGAAGTTGAAAACGAAGCCGAGCGCGAAGCCATGAAAGAATCCGGTATCGGAACGCCCGCCACCCGCGCAGCAATCATAGAAACGCTGTTTTCGCGCGACTATATACGCCGTGAAAAGAAATCGTTACTGCCGACCGAAAAAGGTCTTCTGGTTTACGAAACTGTTAAAAGTAAGCGTATTGCGGATGTAGCCATGACAGGAAACTGGGAAAACGCCCTTGCACAAATCGAACGCGGTGAAATGCAGCCGGAAACGTTCAGTAAGGCTATCGAAGTCTATACGAGGCAAATTACAACAGAGTTGCTGGAAACAAAAATCGTCGTTGCAAATGAAAATACCTGCCTTTGTCCGAAATGCAAAAGCGCACAAGTACGATTCTATCCCAAAGTAGCCAAATGCACGGATGCAAATTGTGGACTGGTTATTTTCCGAAATATCAGCGAAAAACAGTTGTCCGACGGACAGATTACGGACTTGCTGACCAAAGGTAAAACCGGAGTAATCAAAGGCTTCAAAAGCAAGGCGGGAAAAACGTTTAACGCCGAATTGAAATTAAATGAGAATTATCGGGTTACGTATGATTTTCCAGATAAGTTAGCGGGGAAAGGGAAAAAGTAGTACATTTGCCGCTGAAATCCACAGTCGTAATGGTTTAATACTGTTTCGCTGGATTTTAGTGGTGAGCGTTAGGGAGGGATACCCGGACGCTTTTTTGATTATAACGGAATTACCGGGATACCCATTGGTGTGAAAACAGTGCCATCAATCTCCTGATATATTTGAGGAATGTTTGTAATGTTATTTTCGTCTCCGGTAATATCCAAATACAGTATTTTGTTTTGAGTAAGCGCTTTTAGAACATTTGGGGTTGCACCATTAAACAGTATCCATCTTACTTCATTTATTTTTTTATGTTCCAAAAGCCATTTGTCTTTTTGAATTTGTTCTCTCACAAATCTATTATATACAACATTATACGACTTAATTTCATAACCGACAAGTAATTCTTTTATGAAAATGTCATAACGCCTTTTGCAGGTATTTTCTTCAAAACAATAAAACCATTCTTTATCAATCAGTATTGTAAGTTTTGATATGTCTAATTTTTCTTTTAATGAATCTACAATCAAAGCAGTTGCTATCTTTTCATAGCTCTTACCTTTGGCTTTATTTATACCAATCTGCATTTCCTGCCAAAAACTTTCCGGCAGTATGCCAAGAGCAGGATTGTTTCCAGATAGCGGATATTTTATTGTGCCGGTTTTTTTCATTTTCTTATTTTTGCATTTGTTCATTTAGCCATTCTGATAATAATATAGAAGAATCACTTTTCTTATAAATAACTTCCAACATATTATACGCTTTTTTTGAATTTTCATCATTTAAGTGCAAGAAAATATTATAGGATACCCAAAAATAATGCAATGCTTTTTTATAATTATTTTGTTTGTAATAAATTCCCGCAATATCGTAATAAATGGTAGCAGTATTTGTGTTATTAATTCCAAGTTCTTTTTCGACAATGGATAAAGATTTTTTCAAAAAATCCAATGCGCCTTCAAGATTATTTTGTTTAAAATAAATACTAATTATTTTGTTATAAACAGCAAATACTCTATTTATTCCAAGTGTTTCTTTAAAGATTCGTAAAGATCTTTGGAACATTTTCAATGCTTCCAAATACTTACCTTGATTATCATAAACTAATCCTATCCCATAATACAATTCCGCTATCTTAGGATGCTTTATTCCGAGTACCGTTTTATGGATTAGCAAACAATTTTTGTAAATCACCAAAGATTTTAAATAATCACCCTGATTTCTATAAATCTCTGCAATATTATAATAAGTTGTCATCGCATTGAGATGATTGATTCCGATAGTTTTCTTGTATATTTCTATTGCTTTTGAGTATATTTTCAATGCTTTAGAGTAGTTTATATCATGAAAAACCAATCCGATATTGTTATATGTTTGAGCTATGTCCGGATGCTCATCGCCAAGTATTTTTTTTCTGACTTGTAAAGATTTTTGAAGATATTCCAATCCTTTTTGATTGTTACCTTGAAAAATATAAATCAATCCAATATTGTTATAAGTTTGAGCTGTACCTAAATCTTCAATACCAACTACCTTTTCTCGAATTAATGCTTTTTGATAAAATTCTATTGCTTTTGCGTAGTCAGCTTGATTATAGTAAACAAATCCAATATTATTATAAATGAGAGCTTTGCACGGAAAATGTTCATAAATTCGGCTATATCTTTTTGGTTCCAAGATTATTATTTCGCATCTTAGTGGCATGAAACATGTAAAACAGACATCCATGCAACCAAGTTTTTCTTCCTACGATGTAGAGCGTCGCTCTGCCAAGACTTCCACGTTTTATAACCAGCTTAACACACTTGTTAAATGGAACCAAATTGAGAGAGTGATCAACCGATATTATAAGAAAGGAGAGACCCTTTGTGGGGCTAAACCCTACAGCGGGCTACTGCTATTCAAGATGCTCCTGATCGGAATATGGAACGATCTCTCTGATGTTCAGGTCGAAATGCATGTTAACGATACGCTTTCCGCCATGCTTTTTTGCGGTATGTCTTTAGAAGATAGAGTTCCGGATCACAGTACCCTGAGCCGTTTCCGTAGCGAATTGACAACCAATGGCGGGATGGACAAACTCCTGTCGGCCTTTAATAAGGAACTTTCCAAAAATCACCTGATTGTGCATCACGGAGTAAAGGTAGACGCCAGCCTCACGGAGAGTCCCCGCAAACCCAAGGGTAAGATTACCTACGAGATAGCCGAAGATCGCGATGAAGATAAGGTGTCTGAAGAAGAAAAAAACAAACAAATCACTTGTCTGAAGAAGCAAGAAGGGAAAGGGGTAGACTCGGAGGGACGCTGGTTGAAGAAAGGAAAACGGAGTGTTTTCGGTTTCAAACACCACGATGCGGTGGATGAAAACGGCATGATCCTCGGGGTGCATACCACGACTGCTAATGAGCATGATTCTAAAGGCTTATCCCCGCTCTTAGACAAGCTTGCGGGAGAAGACCTCAAAGGTGGAGTGTTTGCTGATAAGGGCTACAAGGTCCCGGAGAATGACGGCTTGCTTAAAGAGAAAAAGGTCAAAAATCGTCTGATGCATAAAGCTTACCGGAACCGTCCGTTAACTCGTTGGCAAGTGGTCTCCAATAAATTGGTCAGTAAAACCCGCTGGGTAGTGGAACGAACTTTCGGTAGTATCAAAAAATGGTTCGGCGGAGGGAAAGCCCGTTATATCGGCCTGCGAAAAACCCATACCCAGCATGTTTTACAAGCTATTGCCTATAATCTGAAACGCTCCCCTGGGATACTTATGTCCAATTCTCTCAAATAGGAGGAAAAAGCGTTAGGGAAACGGCTCATCAACCGCTGATTTACCTTTATTAACGAGTAAAAACGACTTTTTCCTTCGAAAACACGAACGAGGATAACTATAGAACAGGAAAAGCATGGGGCGAGTGCGTTTTGCAAAGCTCTCTAAATAGTAAATATATAGGGATGTTCAGCACCAAACACTGTCTCTATGATTATTAATACCTCTTGGTATAATTCCAATGCTTTTGGATAATTTGCTAATTCATTAAATCCGTATCCCAAAAAAAATTTCAGATTGACTGTATCAGCTGTTTCATGTGGCATTTTATCTGTTACAGAAAGAATGTGCAGAATTAGTTCTTGGAACAAAGCTTTGGATTTGGCAGTTGAAAAATCAAAATATATTTGTTTATTCATTATCTGTATACAAACAATCAATTTCTCCTGTTTATTATTGAGTGCTTTTCTAACCACATCTTGCAACAACCGATGCATACTAATTCTTTCTTCACTGTCAATTCTGACCAATGAATATGCTTTCAGTTCTTTTTTGATCTCTGCGAAATCATTTAATCCATTTTTCCGTAATTCATCCGACAAAACATCTACTGCATCAACAAACCATTGACTATGAATACTGTCAGGTGCAAAGAACGCGCAAAGATTTAATAATTCTTTGGCTGCTTTACTTTTAATTCGTTGCATCGAAATATTCCAAGTTGCGCCAACCGATTCGGTATGAGATAAATGTTTTTTTTCTAAAATTGAAATTGTATCTTTTTCTAATAATTCATAATACCCTTTGTATGATTCATTTTCCTCCTTAATATAAGCGGCTGCCTGTTCCAATGCAAGTGGAAGCCCACCAAGGCGGTCGGCTATTTTATCTGCATAGTCATCAGGTGTTTTATTTGTATGCGATTCTAAGAACTCTCGCGATTCCTCTATTTCAAATACATCTATTGGAATAGTTTGAATGTTCGAAAACTCGTCTTTATTTCGGGAAGAAATTAAAATGTGGCGTTTTCCTCTAAGTGTTTTGTCAAAATCAAAAAACGCTTTAATATCGTCACAGTGTTCGACATTATCAAGTAAAAACAACCAATCTTCATTTTCTTTCATCCATTTTTTGAACACGTAATAAATGTAATTATAGTCTTTTTCAGTCTCTATAATCAATTTGTTTTTTAACGCAAACTGGAAAATCTCCTCTCTTACATTATCGGCTGAAATTGCATTAAACCAAATAATGTGTTTGTATGCTTTTTGTTTGCGATTAGCGTATTCACTCAAAACTCTTGTTTTTCCTACTCCGCCAAAACCTGTAATTACATGAGCTGACCATCCATCATCATGCAAGTGGTTTGCTATCTTTCCTAAAACGCTTTCTTTTCGTTCCACAAATGGGGAAGTGTATTGTGGAATGCCGAATAATTGATTTTCATATCTTGCAAGAAGTTCATCAAGAATTATTTTTACGGATTCATATTTACCCGATTCAAACAGTATCGGATATATGTTTCTTTCTTCAAGTTCCTCTCTTCTTGTGGAAATCTGGTCTTCTGTGCAGTCTAAAATAGCAAAATGATAGGTTCCGCTATTTTGTAACTTTTCCCATACATCCATAGAATAATCTTTTGTATCTCCTTTTGTATTAGTAACACCAAGACTGCTGCCAAGAAACAGGAAGTGAAAACCTTGAAAAAACACAGATAAGGATTTCATAAGTTCTGAGTACGGGCTATACACTTTATCATATACGGATTTGGTAAAAACAACATTTTGTGCATCGGATACACAACCGTGGATTTTATAGATAAGTCGTTTCCTGTTATCTACGGCTTGCCCAAGTTCTTTCGAATTATATGGAAAAACAGCAGGAAGTTTATTATCATGTATATTTTCAATAATTTGGTCAAAATTGGTAGTGATAATCGGTCCGTAAAACAATTTTGGAACAATAGAAATGGCTTGGGTTTCAGCTTTTTTCAAAACATTTTCCCATTCGGCGTCATTCAGGTTGCCTCCAAAAGTGATGCGGACATTTTCGTAAAAGATATCTTTCCCTTGTTCTTGTTCAATTAAATCGGCGGCAACAATATTATTCATACTATCCGGTTTTTTCGTATGAAAACAATTTTCATACTCGTCATTAATGAATTTATTCCATGTTTTAAACCCGGCAAACACAGACATTCCGGCTCCAATATACGGCACAATCAGCTTGTTTATGCACAAACCGGATAATTCCTCAAAAACTTTTTTGTTTTCGGGTGAATAATTAATTATGTCGTCGAATGTTGTCATACAAATAATTACAATTTTGCAAATGACTTGTTATTTAGTAAGGTCTTCCTCTTTTTGTCGTTCTACCTTGTTCCGAAATCAAATGCAAATGTTTTTTTGCCCTTGAACAAATGACATAGAGCAATTTACGAGATGCATTTACTGGGTCAGGGTCATTCCAATGTGGGACTAATCCATATAATAATCCAAAGGCAATAACGGTATGAAACTCTTCGCCTTTGATGCCATGACAAGTATTTACAACAACTCCTGCATGTTGTCTGAATAATCGCTTGAAACTATTAATGTCTTTGGCATAATCAAACTCCGGTTTTTCCAATCGCTTTTTTGTTCCTTCAAAAAAATATTCCCAATGTTGTTTTAATAAAGGATATCTTTCAAGTGATATATCTAAAGTTTGAAGTAATTGCTGAAAACATTCTTCTAAATAGGTAAGTCCATCCTCTTGTTTTGAAGATATGGAATTAATAGTGCGCAATAAGAATTTTGACTTTTTTTCAACATTATTCAAAATGTGAATTTCCATTGTATCAAGTTCATTGATTAATTCCACCGCCCATTTATTTCTCACAAAATACATTGTCGGAGAAGGTTCTACCAGAAAAAGACGTGCAATTTTATACCA
This sequence comes from Candidatus Symbiothrix sp., assembly GCA_031270525.1. Taxonomy (GTDB): domain Bacteria; phylum Bacteroidota; class Bacteroidia; order Bacteroidales; family Azobacteroidaceae; genus Azobacteroides. The sequence goes on from JAISXN010000217.1 coordinate 12,595, forward strand.
AATATTTTCTTTGTTTTTTAAAAGCGGAGATAGTCCGTAAGCATCAAAATTAACGTTGGGAAGCAATGTCTTAAGTTTTCTTCCCATGGGAATAACAAGATACCACTGCGGGGCTAAAACACAAATTTCATGTTCAGGTATTCCTGTATTAATATTTTCATCAATAATTGATGCAATATGGTCTGCCAGATTATCTTTGTCAATAATAGTATTATATGTGATTTTCCCATATTCGTCAGCAAAACCGCATAGAGATTGTATATCTATGTTCGTTGTTTGATAATTTCGATAATAATCTATTATTCTTTGGCAACTGCGATAATTTCCTGATAATTCTCTTTCTTCAATTTCAATATTTCCAAATGATTCTTTAATTTCCTCTAACGATTTTGCTACGCCTCCCAATGTACCGTATATTGCTTGGTCTTTATCTCCTACAAGAAATAGCAATGTTTTCCCATTATTTGCTGTAATGATTTGAGAAAGAATGGCATATTGCAATTCATTCGTATCCTGATATTCATCTACACAAATGATATGGAAGAGATTATTTAATGTTTTGCCTATTTTAGGGTAAGTATGAATGAGTTTATAAGCGTAATAAAGAATTTGGTCAAAGTCTATTAATCCCTCATCTTTTAATATTTGATGATAATCATTGAGTAATGCTTGATGCTCCAAATCAAAAAAAGAGCCATTCGTGTCTAATCTTGTTGGAATATTTTCCCACCATTTATATCCGTAATCCTCTTTTAATGAAGATATTAATTCTTCTGTTTTATATTCATCGGCAATCACAAAACCATTTTTCAATTCATCTAAATATGCCACATAAGGACGAAGAATCCATTCCAGACAAAAAGCATGAATTGTTCCCTCCCACAACCGTGTAGGGTCAATATCCATATGAACTATTCTCCGTTTAATTTCATCTGCTGCCCTATTTGTAAAAGTTAAAGCAATAACCCATTTCTTTGAATCGTCCAATCTTTGTAATTCATGTGCAATTTTATGGGTTAATACCCTTGTTTTCCCACTTCCCGGACAAGCTGTTAATAGAACATGGCCTTCCGCAAGTACTGCCTCTTTCTGTTGTTCATTCAAGCCTTTTAAGATGTCCATCTGATTTAACCTATTAATCGGTTTATTTCTACAGCATTTATAAATTTCGTCAATTGGTCATTAGGTAAATTGTCTTTATATATATTTATCCTGTCTTCTATTTTTTCAGATTCCGATGCTGCTTGAAGCAAAGAATTATAATCAATGCTATATCCTTCATAAGCCATTTCTATTAAAGCTTTTAAGCGATATTTAGCCATTTCAAACAAAACTTTGTCGGAAATATGTTGACTTGTGTGTGCAATGGCATTGATAATGTAATCTGGAATAAAAGTCAAATGGTTTATGTGTTCTGAAAGCATAATAGCAAACCATCCTTTCCCGAATTTTTCATCTGCAAGCCTTAATATCTCCTTCCCTGATATAGCAATATCTTCATTTTTAAATTTATCTGAAATATCATCTATTCTTTTTTGTTGTTTATATTGATTTTCTACAAGAGAAATTACTTCATTAGAATTACCTGCTAATAGGAAATCTACTTCAAAAGTATAGTCTGCATAAAACACATCTAACCAAATATTTCCTTTGCAAAACGTATCTAATCTGTTCTTCCTATCAATACCTGATTTTTGAGAATTTCTACAACCTCGTTGTTCGTTAGTATCGTTATTTTCATCTGCCGGCAATGGTAAGATTGACGTATCCAAATCAGTAATGATAGCACACTTTTTTCTTATCCTTTTGTCGTGGAAAAGCACAGCAACGTTTTCAAATCCGGTACTGCCAATATTTACAAGGCTAATTCCCAACTCATCCAATGTTACTCCAAAGACTTTTTTCACCAATTCAGGGATTAAAATTTGTTCTGCGTCACCTTCGACCAACAAAACACCTTTTGCAAAAAGAAGATTTGTTCTGATTGCGTCCAAATAACGTTCTAAAGCTGTAACCGTACCCAAACCATTTGATGGATTAAAAACTACGGCATGTTTATCTGCCCTGCTTAAAATATTCATTGAACTTATTTTGCTTACTGATGAAATATGCGTTGAATGCGTTGTAATGAATATCTGTGTATTGCGACTGTTTAGTTTCTGGAAAATCGTTTTTTGAATATGAGTATGAACATGTGCTTCCGGTTCTTCTATCAATAGAAAATTAGCAATTTTATCTACTGATTTTACCTTTTCATATTCTAAAAGTTTAAGTGATAAATAAATAAGATTTGCTCCGCCTAAACTTAGTTCCCATATACGACCATTGTAACCGATTTCATCAGGGTCGCCCACCCATAACTTTAGGGACTGTAAAAGCCGTTCCATATCGGAGGGAAGTTCGGATTTAATATCAATGTTAGGCGCATAAGTTTCCCCAACAGCCTGTTTGATACTGTCCGTAATTCCATGTGAAATATCCTGAACTTCCCTTAGATTGCTGATTTCTTCATTCAAAGAATTAACTGTATTCTCTATACTTTGCTTTTGAGCGATGTCAATACTCTTTTCTTTTCCACGTAATAAATTAAGCAACGGATTATCTTTATAGGAACGCAAATCGGCTTCCACATCACGCAAGGCTTTTACAAAGGTACATGACAATTCATCAAAAAAAGAAAAACCAAACGGTTTTGTACCATAGACATCTTCTTGTAATTCATCTGGGTCTGGAAAAACGATATTATCAAAATCACCGACATATTCTTTGTAATTATCATCCAACGAAAAATCAACATTTCCTCTACCTCTAAATATTCGTTCGTAATCGTTGAGTTCTATGGAATTAAGAATTTCCTGCAATCCTTCTTTCGTCTTATTTTCCTGTTGAGAGTAATCATAGAGTTCTTTTCGTTTAGCATCTCTTGGTCTGAATATTAAGGCATAGCTTCCTTTGGTACTGTCGTATTCATTCATGTTTCCAATCTTATGCATTGTCATGGCTTGGGCTTCTTCACTTGTGCTTAGTTCTTCAAATTCAACTTGAATGATTATCCAATGACCGCTCCAAGAAGTTAAAGTTCTATTAAAATCCGATTCATAAAGCCTGACATTTCGAGGAAGACTATCATCTATTAATAAACGTAAAGCATATAGTAGATTCGTTTTTCCAGAGCCATTTTCACCAATGATGGTATTAACTCCTTTTTGGAACGCCAATGAAACATTTCGGAAGTTTCTGTAATTTCTGATTGATAATTTTGATATGTACATGATTACTATTTTTATCTGATTATATTTTTTCTACTAATTCATTTCTTACCACTTCCCAAGCCGCTTCATTATCATACTCTACCCCTCGCATCAAAACCAACCGAATATCTTCCATAAAATCCCTGTCCGTCAGTTTCTCGTTCATATTAGCAAGAAACTGCTTCTGTGTAGGAGGTTTATCTACGGCATGTTCCATGTGAATTTTATAACACCGGATAACTTTTTCAGTATCAATATCCGAGTGAGTCAATGCCCAATACAGGTCGAATAAATCGCGCCCTTTCTTGCGTTGGTACAAGGCTTTCAGTTTCGTTCCCAACAGTTCCTCTATTTCATATCCGCTAATATGGCATTGCCCCGAAAACCAGGCATTTTTCACTGTGTACGGAATCTCCTTTAATCCAAATATATTAAGATGTTCACGGGTATTTATTTCAATTTTCAAACGCATCGGAACAACCGGCTGCATTTCGGAATCGAAACGATAAATAACTGTATTGTTGTGGATATGTTGTTTTACGATGCGCTTTGTTCCTAAAAAAGATAATTTTTCATGCATCCGCTTCAGTATCGGATTGATGGGTTCAGAGTTAATTTGCACCAGGTCAATGTCTTCACTGTAACGGATTTGTGGCGTCAGATAGAGTTTGGGCTGTACCGCCCCGAAATGACAACGATTTTTTCAGTAAATCATCCGAGTACATCTCAACAATAGCCCGTGCTATCACTAAATCCTGTTCAACCTGTGCATCTGTTGTCCACGGCGCTACGGCTCGCCATTCCTCTATATATCGTTGCGGTATCATAAATCACTTTCAATCTCCATATTTTTAATTATCTTCCATTTGCTGTCCGTTTCTCCTTTTTTCTCTTTTTGAGGCGAAAGGGAAACAGGGAAACAGGTTCTTTCGTTCAGTGCTTTCCATAATGAGTCCGACAGTTTTTCTGCCGAAATTTCCTTCTCAAGAATGTATCCCAAACGTTGTATGGCAGCCGTATTGGGATATTGCCGGGCTAATTTCAAAAGAGGCGCCGGCTTCATGGCTTCCGCCAACTCCTGCAACACCGTAGTAATCCGGTTTATTCCAAACTTGTGAATATAATCGAAAAATTCCAGTGCCGTCAATTCCGGAGATGAAACATTAATATAACCGGCAGGCGTTTTTTTCTGTATGATACCGTCCTGCAAAAAAACCTGTCTGGAAAAGAAAACGATTTTCAGCCTGTCGATGCTTCGCGGGGCAGGACTTTGGGTGATTACGGTATATCCCATCGGCTGCTGATGTGCCGCACCATACAACGCCGCCGCCGATAACAAACCTACGTAATATAGTTTGTCAAGCGATTTCATCAAGTCGTCGATGAATAAATAAGGCGGAAGCATCCCCTGCTTTGAATATTCCGGTGGGATAATCACATAAAAACCCTGACGAATCTGGGCAACTTCTTTTTTCAATTTCAACCGGTACAGATTCTGTTTCAGAGCAGGATAGGACAAT
>JAISXN010000226.1 GCA_031270525.1 Candidatus Symbiothrix sp.
CAGAACGGTGCATACCTGAGACTCAAAAGCGCCGAAATCGGCTTCACCGTTCCGAAAAACATCTTGTTTGGCAAAACAGGCATTAAAAACCTGCGGCTATTCGTAAATGCCTATAATCTGCTGACTTTAACAGGAGTGAAAGGTCTTGACCCGGAAAAAACTGCGGAAACCTACGGATACCTTTATCCATTGAACCGGACTTTCAATTTCGGAGGAACACTAACATTCTAATCATAATTAATTAAAAGACAATATTATGAAAAAAATATATTTAATAATTACAACAGTAATATCTTTGATGTTTGGATTCTCATCCTGTGTGGACCTGGACATTACGCCGAAAAGTGTCCTTACGGCGGAAGACATCTATAATGAAAATGGGATCAAAGCATACATGGCGGGGATGTACAACCATTTGCCCATGGAAGATTACCATTACGACGTTAACTCCGACGGACAAGGCGAAGGCGGCGGAGGCGGTTACTATGTCGGTAACGGATTAAGCGTATGGACATATTGGAATTCAACCGGAGAAATGGTCAACCGGAATAATACAGGATTCGTGCGCCATCGTACCGGTTACTGGAACGGAGGATTTAAGATTATCCGTCAGGCAAACACGCTCATATCCGACTTACCTAATTATCCGGCTTTAGCGGCACAATCCGTAGCATGGATAGCCGAGGCTAAGTTCATCCGGGCATACGTATATTTTCAGTTGGCAAAACGCTACGGCGGCTTGCCCAAGATTTTTGAACCCCAGGTATTGACCGGTAATGAATCGGATTTGTGGGTTGCCCGCGAAAGCCATGCCGCTACTTATGATTTCATTCTGCAAGACTTGGATGAAGCCATTGCCGGTATGCCTGAAAAAAGCGATGCAGGACGCGCCAACAAATATGTAGCAGCCGCTTTGAAAAGCCGCGTAGCGCTTCATGCAGCTACCACTGCCCGCTATGGTTCGGCAAAATTCCAGGATTGGGAAGTAGAAGGCGTATTGCTGCAAGGCATACCGCAAGCCCGCGCTAACGATTATTTTAAGCAAGCCTGGGATGCCGCTAAATTAGTAGAAAGCAGCGGATTTTATGAACTCCATAAAGGAAATGCCAATAAAGCGGACAACTATGCGGAAGTGTGGGAAAAAGCCGACGCCAATAAAGAATCTATATGGTTGCGCAAATTTGATTTTACCATGACGGTACACTCCTACAATTCAATGATGTGTCCCCCGCGTATGGCAAGCGAAGGCGGCGACCGCTTCAATCCTACGCTCGACTGGGTGGAATTATTCGACGGACTGCCCCTCAATGCGGACGGACATTTCAGCGCTTTTGACGCCGATGGCAATTATATCGTTTACGACAACTGCCAGCAACTTTGGAACAACGTCGAACCGCGATTGTACGCTAACTTGCTGATTCCCGGAAACCTTTACAAGGGAGGTATGAAACTGGATTTACGCGCCGGTATTTTCGATGAAAGTAAAGACCCTGCTGTTGACAAATTCAAAAAATTCACCGTTGACGACGGCGCTGCCGAGAATAACTTAAATTCATCTTCTATGTGGAACAAAACGGATTATCCGAAAAATCCGTACAGAACACTGGCTAACGGGGGTGAACAACTTATCATCTGGTCTACTCAAAATTCTGCCGACCAAAAAGATCCTTATGTCAGAAGTGATGGCGTTAAGATTTTCAAAAACGGATTGGATGGTCCCAAAATCAACGGAACAGGCGGCTCAAACACCATTACCGGATTTTTCGGACGTAAACACTTGGATATTACTTTGTCGAAAGGCTCTACGGTACACCAGACTTCCACTCAGCCCTGGATAGAAATCCGTTACGCCGAAGTCGTTCTGAACCGGGCGGAAGCCGCAATCGAATTATTTCAAAGCGGTGAAACAACTTATCAGGGCATAAACATGCAGCAAGACGCATTTAACAGCATCAACGACCTGCGTAACCGCGCCGGCGCCAATCTGCTTGCAAGTCCGTCCGACCTTTCTGCCGACCCTTCTTATACCAACTGGGCTGCTCCCGGACCGAAAGGACAAGGCAGTTTCGTAGAAGCTCCGAACAGAGGCATACAGATTGTTCGTGTGGAACGCTACAAGGAATTGGCTTTTGAAAGCAAAATCTATTGGGATTTGATGCGTTGGTTCACTTTCGATACGCAAATCCGCAATTATCGCAGAAGAGGCCTGTATTCGTTTATGTACAGCAAGGGCGCAACAGTGGACGATGCAGGATATCCGGACGGGAAGTACATTTACGACGCCAAGAGTACTGAAGAAGGCAGTGGCCGTGTCAATTTCGGCGCTGTAAATATTTATTACGAAACGATTCCGAGCGCAGAATTGAAAAACAATCCGCTGCTGCAGAAGAACAGAAATCAATAACGATTAAAAATAAAATATTATGAAAGTATTAAAATATGTATCTATCGTTTTATGTTGCTTGGCAATAACAGGATGCGAAATAGATAATTATGACGGTCCGGATGCAACCATTCAGGGACGTATTTTCGATCATCTCGGAAAACCGCTTGAGGCAAACCAGGGCGCCGGCATCATCCGGATGCGGGAAATCAGTTGGGCGAAAGATGAAACTTCTTACATCGGCAATCAAACGCTGAAGGTACAACAGGACGGTACTTACCGGCATACCAAATGGTTTTCCGGCACTTACCTGATGTTACCCTACGCAGGCGCTTTCTTCCCGTATGATGACGAAAAAAAGGACGGTGACGATGCGGGAGAACGGATAGAAATTTCCGGTACAACCACTAAAGATTTCACGGTGACGCCGTATCTGACGATTGAATGGGTGAAGAAACCCTATGTAACAGCGGACAATTTTATCGAATGTTCCGTAAAATTTACGCGGAATCAAAAAACCGGATATGATATGCCTGACGTCAGGGAGGCTAACCTGCACATTGGGCGTACCATCAATCCCGTCGGTTCCCGCGATGGCGACCTTGTTAACAGTCCGATAATCGCAGATGCAAATTTGCCGAATAGCATGGAAGGACAGGAACTTACAATGCGCACGAAACGCGCTGTAAAATATACCGGCATTGATTATTATGTGCGGGTGGCTATAAACTGTAAGACGGTATCCGGAAATAATGCAACGAACTATCCGGGCATGGGAGCGGATAATTATTCAAGCATCGAAAAGATTTACGTCCCTTAACTCTATTTTTATAAAAGGCAAAAAGTTTTTTTGATTGCGGGTCGATAAAAAGACCCGCAATATTTAAATATTATATTACAATTTACAATGAAAAAACAATTTACCCGTTCAATCGCAATAATCTGTTTCCTGTTCACGGGAACATTTCTTCAAGCCGGAATCAAACTACCGGCCATACTGGGTGACAACATGGTTTTGCAGCAACAGTCAACAGTCAAACTTTGGGGTGCGGCAAGTGCAAAATCCAAAATTACCGTCAAGGCATCGTGGAACAAAAAGATTTATACTGCCACGAGCGATGCGGAAGGGAAATGGCTGGCAAACATTGAAACGCCTTCTGCCGGAGGCCCGTATGAAATAAGCATCAGCGACGGTACGGCAACAGTATTGAAAAATATCCTTAT
>JAISXN010000011.1 GCA_031270525.1 Candidatus Symbiothrix sp.
GCAGGCGTTGTCGTTACGCGGACGATTGTGAAATGGTTCACCGGTTACGAACTGGCGTTGGCGATGGGCTTGCAGGTTTCGATTGCCCGCATTGGGACCGGAATTGCTTATCTGACTGCCAATCCTTTGGCCGAATATTTCAAAAATGTTCCAAATCTGGTCATGTTTGGTGCAATGTTATTGATTATCGGAATGTTGGCTTTTGTGATTTATAGCATTACGCTGGATAAAAAATTAAATAAAGAGATTGGAACTGCCGGAGCAGCTTCTCCGGAAGACGAATTCAAGCTTTCCGACGCAAAACTTGTTTTTGGCAATTATGGTTTTTGGCTGATGACTATCCTTTGCGTATTGTTTTATTCCTGTGTTTTTCCGTTCTTAAAATTCGCTCCCGACTTGATGACCAATAAATTCGGCATTGAAGAAAAATGGTCGGGCGTGATACCTTCCGTTTTGCCTCTGGGTACGGTTTTGCTTACGCCGCTTTTCGGTTCGATTTACGATAAAAAAGGGAAAGGCGCTACGATTATGATTATCGGGGCGTTGATGCTGGTCGGTATTCATGCTTTATTTTCGGTTTCGGAAATCAATAACTGGATATATGCTGTTTGCCTGACAGTTTTGTTGGGTATTTCCTTTTCATTGGTGCCTTCGGCGATGTGGCCTTCGGTGACAAAAATCATTCCCGGAAAACAGCTCGGTACCGCTTATGCACTTATCTTTTGGGTACAAAATATTGGTTTAATGACTGTTCCTTTGCTTATCGGCGTTGTGCTGGACAAATGGTGCAAAATCGAAACGACCAATGGAACAATCGGTTACGACTATACGATTCCTATGCGTATCTTTGCGGGGATTGCAGTCCTGTCGGTGATTGTCGCTGTTCTGTTGAAACGTGAAAATGCACGGAAAGGGTATGGTTTGGAAGAGGCGAATATGAAACGCTAACGGATTACTGTTTCTTCTATCAACCGAAGCAACTCTTCAACAGCATTTTCCTCAGGAATGTTTTTCTTAACACATTCCTTGCCTTTATACAAACTCACCCGGCCTGCGCCTGCGCCTACATATCCGTAATCAGCGTCCGCCATCTCGCCGGGACCATTCACAATACAACCCATTACCCCGATTTTCAACCCTTTCAGGTGAGAGGTCGCGGCTTTAATCTTTTTCAGGGTAGTTTGCAAATCAAACAAAGTGCGTCCGCAACTCGGACAAGAGATGTATTCGGTTTTACTGATTCTCCTGCCTGTCGCTTGCAAAATGCCGAAGCTGCAAGCATTTATATCTACCGGCGGAATGGAATCCGTTTCGTTTTGCAAAAAAATACCATCAACCAAATTGTCTAAAAAGAAAGCGCCGCAGTCGGTAGCCGATTTGATTTGAAACAGTTCCAAATTTGCTTCTCTGTAAGTGCGTTGCAGGATGATGGGGTTTTCTGTTCCTTCCCGCATCAATTGGTAAACAAACGCTTTTTGTTCGAAAACATTGGAACCGGCCGAAGATAAAATAAGCACGGTTTGAGGTTTTTGTATCAAATGCTTGATCCAATCATCGTTTAATTCGGAACATTTCAGGAGGAGAAACTGCAAAGGTAATTCACTTTTTTGCCAGGCCGTTTTATCTTTGGCGGTAAAAAGCGGAAATTCGTTTTCGCCATACGAAAAAACTTCGTAATCCGTAATGATTTTCCGGTTTTCCTGTTTCGGAAAACCCGCATTTTTACCCAGATATATAAAATCGGGGATTAAATCGGGCGAAACCGTTCCGTCAATTGTATGAGAATAATCTGCAATAACCGTCGGAATATTTCCGTTTCGATTGATAGATCTTGACAGGTCAAAATGATATTCTTTTTGCCCGGATTGTTCATAAGAAGTAACATAATCTGCCAAAGCTTTAGCCACAGGAATTTCCGCCTCAGGGTCCTCACTCAGTGAAACCCGGATTGTGTCGCCGATTCCTTCGAGCAAAAGGGTTCCGATTCCTGCCGCCGATTTAATTCGACCGTCCTCGCCGTCCCCGGCTTCCGTAACGCCCAAATGCAGCGGGAAATTCATTCCTTCCTCATCCATCCGGGCTACCAGCAGGCGAACGGTCGTTACCATCACGTAAGTATTGGATGCTTTGATGGAAATGACAACATTCCTGAAATCTACTTCTACGCAGATTCGCAGAAATTCCAGGCATGATTCGACCATACCTTCGGGCGTATCGCCATACCGGCTCATAATCCGGTCGGACAGGGAACCGTGGTTAACTCCAATCCGAATTGCCGTTTGGTGTGTTTTGCAAATCTCCAGGAAAGGCACAAACCGCGCACGGATTTTCTCTATCTCCCGGCGGTATTCTTCTTCGGAATATTCCTGTTTCTGGAATTTTTTTGCCGAATCAATAAAGTTCCCTGGATTGATTCGCACTTTTTCAACTATGCCCGCCGCTGTGTATGCTGCATTGGGATTGAAATGAATATCGGCAACCAAGGGCGTTTGATAACCCTGTTTCCGCAAACCTTCTTTGATATTCCGCAGATTTTCGGCTTCCCTGACTCCTTGCGCCGTCAGACGAATGTATTCGCCTCCGGCCTTGATGATACGGATACATTGCGCAATACTCGCCTCCGTGTTCATCGTAGACGTATTGGTCATCGACTGCACCCGGACAGGATTGTCGCCACCCAAAGGAGTATTTCCGATGAAAACCTCCGAAGATTTTCGCCGTTTGTATTGGAAAGCAAGCATTAATTGGTTTTAAATGGATATTTCACAGCAGCCAAATCCTGATTGGCTTTTACAATTTTATTTTTTAGATTTACCTTGTAATCGGACAGTTTTTTTTGTATGGCTTCGTCTTTCAAGGCTAAAATTTGTGCGGACAGTAAAGCTGCGTTCATTCCGGCATTGACGCCGACAGTCGCGACCGGGACGCCCGGCGGCATTTGTACGATAGACAACAATGCATCTATTCCGTCGAGACTGGAATTAATCGGCACACCGATAACAGGAAGTGTTGTCATAGAAGCAATTACGCCGGGGAGATGGGCAGCCATTCCTGCGGCGGCAATAATCACTTCGACGCCTTTGGATGGGGCGTTTTTCGCAAAATCTTCAACTTCGGCAGGGGTGCGGTGCGCCGACAAAGCCTGCATTTCGAAAGGTATTTCAAAATCGTTCAATACCTTAGCAGCTTTTTCCAAAATGGGCAGGTCGGAAACACTACCCATAATGATACTTACACGTGGTTTCATCATTTTCCGATAAAAGACCGGTATTTGCCGGCGTCCATTAATTCGTCCGATTGATTTGGATCGGCAACGGAAATTTTAATGATCCAGCCTTTTCCGTAAGGATCGGAATTGACCAATTCGGGATGTTCTTCCAAGGCTTCGTTAATTTCCAAAACTTCGCCGGCGACAGGCATCAGCAGATCGGAAACGGTTTTAACGGCTTCGATGGAACCGAAAACTTCGTTTTGCCCAATGGTTTCACCCGCTGTCGCAACATCGACATATACAATTTCACCTAATTCACTCTGTGCGTAATCGGTAATGCCTACGTAAGCTTCCGTTCCTTCCGGACGAATCCATTCGTGGTCTTTCGTGTACTTTACATTTTCAGGAAAATTCATTTTTATTTTATTATTAAATTATTCTGCAAAATTACGACTTTAAATTGGAATTTGAAAATTAGTTTTGGGCAAAAAATCCGCTACCCCGACGGATGAAAATCAAGCAGTCAGGATGTATTTCCATGCTGCTTGATTTTTTATTTTTCATAATTTAATGATTGCCTCATGATTAAACCCCTTATTCTCCTTTTATTTTGTCTGGTAATTGGACATGATTTTGTTGATAAAGACATTACCGTGTTTATCAAGGTTATAAATAATGTACCATGTTGTCTGTTTATTTCTCTTATAGGGATAAACTTTTGAGCCGTAAAGTTTATGAATGGGATAGACAGCGCTCGCATGATAAAATTTAGTATCTAAATTATCACAAATGTTTTGTATGTCATGGATGTAATTTGTAACAAATTCTTCGGTTAAAATTATTTTTTCCCAATTCAACAATCCGATTCTTATTTTGTCTAAATCAAAACGAACACTTGTATTATAAAATACCATTTTCTTTACAAAATTGTTTTGTATCTTTTTCAACAATAGTCCAAAACTCTTCGCCTGTCATATATCCTTCCGGCGCCTTACCTGTAAGGGCAGGATTTTCAAACGCTATGCCTTTACGGATTTTGTGGAAATCACGCATAAAACGTTTCCCGGCTGCGGTGCTATCGTCGATTTTTACAGTGTGTATCATTGTTTATTTGTTTGAAATTGAATACAAAAATAGGACAAATTTTTCTTTTTTGCAATAGCGAAAACTATTCCCCAGTTGCATTTACTATAAGAACTTACCGATTGCTTCTGGCAAGCCCTCGCAATGACGTAGCGTAAACATAACATTACTTTAAATCTCTTTCCTGAGCCGCGAAACCGGAATATTCAATTGCTCTCTGTATTTGGCAACCGTTCTCCGCGCCACTTCGTATCCCCTGTTTTTCAGCTCTTTCATTAAAGCATCGTCGGTCAACGGATTGTATTTATCTTCTTCGTCGATACAAGTTTTGAGAATCAGTTTGATTTCGTGAGTTGAAACTTCTTCGCCTTCCTCGTTCGTCATGGCTTCGGAAAAGAAATATTTCAGCGGGTAAATACCGAAATTCGTTTGAACATATTTACTGTTGCTTACCCGTGAAACGGTGGAAATGTCATAACCGCACAACTCGGATACGTCTTTCAGTATCATGGGTTTAAGTTTTGATTTTTCGCCGGTAAGAAAAAAAACGCGTTGAATTTTTACAATGGCTAACATCGTATTTTTTAACGTGATACTTCTTTGTTTAATGGCGTCGATAAACCAGCCGGCAGATTCTATTTTTTGTTTGACAAAATTAGCGGCATCTTTTCGTTCCTGCGTTTGTTGCCGTTTCGATTTCGCATACTGATTGAGCATGTTGCTGTATTCTTTGCTAACCCGCAGTTCGGGGACGTTTTCCTGCATACTCAGAAATAACTCTCCGTTAACGATTTCCACAAAAAAGTCCGGCGTAATATGCGCCATTTTCGATTCCATATTGCTCTCCCAGGCGTTACCGGGACGGGGATTCAACAAGGTGATTTCTTTGACGATATTTTTCAAGTCGGCTTCGGTGATGTTCAACGCTTTCTCCATTTTGTCGTATTGTTTCTTGGAGAAAGCATCGAAATAGTTCTCCAAAACCCGGATAGCCAAATCTCTTGCCGGCGTTTTTTCCTTTCTTTTCAATTGAATCAGAAGACAATTCTGTAAGGACACGGCGCCGATTCCCGACGGTTCAAGCTGCTGTACGATTCTCAAAATCGCTTCAATTTCCGGCACGGAAACTTCCCAACCGTATTGAAAAGCCAAATCATCGGAAATTGCTTCGAGGCTTCGCCGGATGTAACCGTCCTCGTCCATGTTTCCAATCAGGTATTCCCCTATCCGGATTTGCTCTTCCGTAAGATTTTTCAAACGGAATTGATTTAACAGGTATTCCTGAAACGATTCGCTTTCGGAATAGGGAATCTCTTCGCGGGTATTTTTATCGGAATAATAGGTTTGCTGCAGTTTATAATCGGGAATATCATCTTCGGTCAGATAATC
>JAISXN010000043.1 GCA_031270525.1 Candidatus Symbiothrix sp.
CCGTTTATAGCATCCGGAATGAATGACGAAAAATAAATTTTCTCCCGCAGACTATTGAAGATATTGTTTATTTTCCGTTTTTCATGTTTATATCTTTCCCAATATGAAAAATCTACGTCATAGTTTTTCCAAACTCTGCGCCACGAAGCCCATCCCCAGATATGGGAAAAGGAACAAAAAGCATAGCTGTAATTTTTATCAATATATTCCGGCAAAAAGCAATTCCCACTAATATGCCCGATGCGCGTATCGTCTTTGTAACGATTCAATAATTCTTCGCAATAGGGAAAAAACGAAGGATCGGGCAAACAATCGTCTTCCAGAATAATCCCTTGTTCCACCTGCTCAAAGAACCAAGTAATAGCTGAACTCACTGCCGTTTTACAACCAAGGTTTTCGTCCCTGAAAAGCGTTTTCAGTTCGCAATCCCAGTCGATTTGGGTAACAATATCCCGCACTCGCCGGCATACTTCCGTTTCATCCGGTTTGTTTTTTCTTGCACCATCGGCGGCAACAAACAAGTACTTCGGCTTTTGACGGCGGATTGCTTCAAAAACCTGTCGTGTAGTGTCTTCCCGGTTGAAGACCAAAAGTAGGATGGGAGTTTTGAACATGATATTAAATACTATAATTACGCTTTAAAATACCTAATCGTTTTCAACAAGCCTTCTTCCAACTGTATTTTGGGTTCCCAATCCAATAACTTTTTAGCATAAGCTATATCGGGACAACGTTGCGTCGGATCGTCCTGCGGTAAAGGTTTGAAAATGATTTTAGATTTGGAGTTTGTCAATTCAATAATTTTTTCTGCCAATTCAATGATTTTATATTCTCCCGGATTTCCAATATTGATGGGGCCGATGATTGAATCGTCCGTATTCATGAAACGAACCATTCCTTCAACCAAATCATCTACATATTGAAAACTCCTTGTCTGCTCACCTTTCCCATACACGGTAATATCCTGATTATTCAACGCCTGAACAATAAAATTGGAGACCACACGCCCATCATTCGGATGCATTCTTGGTCCGTATGTATTGAAAATACGTATAATTTTTATCCTGACGTCATTCATCCGGTGATAGTCCATAAACAAAGTTTCCGCACAACGTTTTCCTTCGTCGTAACAAGAGCGGATACCTACCGGATTGACATTGCCCCAATAATCTTCTTTTTGCGGATGAACATGCGGGTCTCCGTAAACTTCGCTGGTGGATGCTTGCAGAACTTTGGCTTTCACTCTTTTGGCAAGCCCTAAAGCATGAATGGCGCCCATAACGGATGTTTTGACCGTCTGGATAGCGTCGAACTGGTAATACACCGGCGAGGCGGGACATGCCAGATTATAGATTTCATCGACTTCCGCCGAAAACGGCGTGGTAACATCATGACGAATCAATTCAAAATACGGATTGCCTAACAAATGGATAATATTCTGTTTGGAACCCGTAAAGAAGTTATCCATACAAACAACTTCGTTTCCATCATTTAAAAGCCGTTCACACAAATGGGAACCGACGAATCCGGAGCCTCCGGTGACTAAAACTCTTTTTTTCATTTGCAAAAGTATATATTATTATTTTACTATACAAATTTTGAGCGTTTCGGAGGGCAATTGTCCGGTTTTTAGTACAACTTATTATAATTAAACAGTTACTTTTTCATTAATTTTGGGAACAGGGCATTCATCCATAAAACGAAAAAAGCATATATTGCTTTTCCTTTAAAATGCTTTCGCAAATAATAAAGATATTCATTTAATGCAAGTCCTTTGGTAGCATATAAATTATGTATTCTATCGAATAACGGCAAAGATGAATCTAAAACATTTGTGTGGTCATCAATACAATATCCGCCGTAGCCGGGGCAAACAAAAACAGGAATTTTTCTCTCCCAAGCCGTCAGTGAATAATCGAAATCAGCAATTGAATGTGTAAAATGTGAATCCAAAATACCAATACAATTCACAACCTCACAAGATACATACAAAATATTAGCATTTACTAACTGACATTCTTGAGGATTATCATCTGGCTCTATATGATAGAAAGAATGTTTGAATACTTTATTGCGCAATTTGTGTCCCCCATAAGAAAAACGACCGCTTACATTGTCCTTTGTCGACAGAACATAGATTCCTTTTTGATTAAAGGATTTTTCCACATATTGCATTGTCTTTCCTATTTTTTCCCAAAAATGAACATCAAAAACAACATCGTCATTAATCAATAAAAAACCATCATAATTAATGCCTGATTCTATTGCCGCTGTCCACGCAAGTCTCATTCCTCCTGCCCAGTAAAGATTTCCGGAACCTTTTATCCGATTTATTTGCGGGTATTCTTTACCGACCATTTCCGAGGTGCCATCATTTGAATTATCATCTGTAAGATAAATTTCAAACGAGACATTACGTATGTTTGAGATTGCCGAATGAAAAGACTGCAAACAATCTTTCGTTTTCTGTTTCCTATTATGACAAGTGAGTATAACCGCTATTCTCATGTTATTTCTATTTTT
>JAISXN010000117.1 GCA_031270525.1 Candidatus Symbiothrix sp.
AAAATAAGTTTGACTATACCGTTTCATATTGTAATAAAATCTACGCCCGGCTCCATGCACAGTTTTTGTGAATTGAGCAAATATTTGCAAGAAGGGAAGTTTTGTCTGACAACCGTAGATACAATTTTCAGGGAGGATGAATTTTCAAATTTTATTCGTGCGTTTGAACAGAATACCGAAAATGACGGATTGATGGCCATCACTTCTTATATTGATGACGAGAAGCCTCTGTATATATCTGTTGATGAGGATTCTATGTTGATAAAAGATTTTCTGGACAAACCGGACGGGGGAGAAAAATATGTTTCGGGCGGAATTTACGGATTGACTCCCAAAGCCCTTCCGACTTTATATAAATGCTTGGAAAACGGCGTATTACGTATGCGTAATTATCAACGGCAATTGATTGCCGATGGGCTGAAATTGAAAGCTTTTCCATTCGAAAAAATTGTGGATGTCGATCATGCGGAAGATATTAAGACCGCTGAGGCTTTTCTGTCCGGATTACCCAAGCTTAAATTTGCAGCCATACGCCGGGGAAATCAGTATTCGCCCAACCACATCGGGAACGACGCTGCTATTTTCAATTTAACCGTCGACCGGCTGAAAGAAAAGAATTGCGAGATAACGATTTATTCCGAACAGGAGTTTCAAGATGCTCGGGTCGATTCCGGAATCATTTTCAGTATGGCGCGGGATACTT
Source organism: Candidatus Symbiothrix sp. (assembly GCA_031270525.1). Classification (GTDB taxonomy): domain Bacteria; phylum Bacteroidota; class Bacteroidia; order Bacteroidales; family Azobacteroidaceae; genus Azobacteroides. Next base: position 704 of record JAISXN010000117.1, read on the forward strand.
GCTCCATCTCGAAATTGCAGGAATTGGAAGACAAAGGTTTGAAAATAATCAATTCAGGTTATGGAATAAGCAATTGTACGCGGACGAAAATGACCCGGCTTTTGCTTGATAACGGAATTCCGTATCCGAAGAGCCTGGTTGTTTCTACTCGCGAACCTTTGCCCGAAGCCGCACTCGAATTGGGCGATTTTTGTTGGGTGAAAAGAGGAGATTTTCATGCCATTCATTATGAAGATGTTACATACGTGAGAAACGGTAAGGAGGCCGAAAATATCCTCAATGAGTTTGCTTTGCGGGGTATTCCTTCCGCTGTTTTGAACGAACATTTGAAAGGCGATTTAGTCAAATTTTACGGTGTTAAGAATACGGACTTTTTTTATTGGTTCTATCCTAATGACTTGAATCATAGTAAATTCGGATTGGAGGCGATTAATGGGAAAGCGAAGGGAATACCGTTTGATATGGAATATCTTAAAAAAATTTGTACAAAGGCTGCAGAAGTATTAAACATATATATATATGGAGGAGATTGTGTAGTTGATAAATCCGGCAATATTTTTATTATTGATTTTAACGATTGGCCGAGTTTTGCGCCATGCAGAACGGAAGCCGCACCTTATATAGCACAATGTATTTATGAATTTGCAACAAAGTGAGCCTACATTTGAATCGACATTAAAATCCGTTGATACGGAAGAGTTTATCGATATTCATTTTTATCGCCCGATTGGTTATCGTTGGGCGTTGTTTTTCAACCGTTTGGGTGTTACGCCCAACCAGATTACCATTGCATCTATTTTTATTGGAATTGCGGCGGGCATTTGTTTTTATTTTACTTCCTTTTGGATAAACCTTTTAGGCGTATGCCTTTTGATCTGGGCGAATATTTACGACAGCGCCGACGGTCAGTTAGCCCGTATGACCGGCCGGAAGACCGAATTGGGACGGATATTGGACGGCGCTTGCGGCGATTTTTGGTTTATTTCGATTTATTTTGCAATCATTTTTCGTTTGTGGCCGGTTTGGAATTTCTGGATTTTCCTTTTAGTGCTTATTGCCGGTTATTTTCACAGCAAACAGGCTGCGATGGCCGATTATTACCGGAATGTTTATCTTTTATTTTTAAAAGGTAAAAACGGAAGCGAGTGGGATAATTCCTCGGATTTGCGTGAAAAATATACTGCAATCAGTTGGAAAGAGCAGCCTTGGGTGAAATTGTTCGAAAAAATCTATATCATTTATACGGAGGGACAGGAAAGATGGTCGCCTCGCCTGCAAAAAATGCGGAAGATGATTCATATTGAGTATGAAGGAAATATATCCGAACAGTTTCGCAAGGGTTTTTTGAAAAAAACTTTTCCGCTGTTGAAATATACCAATATGCTTTCCTTCAATTTGCGTGCTATCGTCTTGTTTATCTGCGTACTTTCCGATTTTCCCTGGATTTATTTTGTGTTTGAAATCACCGTATTGAATATTATGCTTATATATATGGTGTGGAAGCATGAAAAAATTTGTAAGGAATATGTTGAAAATTAAGGGAATAATCTTCGATTACGGCGCCACGATCGACAGCAACGGCAAACATTGGGCGGAGGTATTGTGGGACGCTTATGTCGCAACCGGAGTACCGGTCAATAAGTCGCAATTCAAAGAAGCATACGTGTATGGCGAACGGTATCTGGCTTTACATCCGGTGATTCTTCCCAGCGATAATTTCAAAAATGTCCTTTTGAAAAAAACAGGTTTACAATTAAAATGGTTAAAGAACGAAGGATTTTTGCCGGCAAATTACAATTCTTCGGAATATTCGTTGGCTATTTCAAATCAATGTTATAACTTTGTCCTCATTGTTTTAAAAAAGGCGAAGCCGATTCTGGAAAAATTGGCTGCCTGTTATCCTTTAGCGCTGGTTTCTAATTTTTACGGAAATATAGAGACTGTTCTAAAAGATTTTGAACTAAGGCGTTATTTTAAAGAAATAATAGAATCGTCGGTTGTAGGTATCCGCAAACCCGATCCAGCTATTTTTGCTTTGGGCGTGGAAAGTTTGGGCTTGAAGCCGGAAGAAGTAGTCGTGATTGGCGATTCGTATAAAAAGGATATTTTCCCTGCCCGGCAAATCGGTTGTAAGACGATTTGGTTGAAAGGCGCCGGCTGGGACGGCGACGAGGTGGGAACGGCAGATGTAATTATTTCCGGTTTTAGAGAACTTATAAAACAATTCAATATATCCGGTGATTGATAATTTTTTCAACCACAATAAATTAATTATTAAAAATGTAATAGTTATGAAGAAAATGCAGGTAGAGGACGCTAAAGGTAAACTTGGCGTTCTTGTGATTGGAGTTGGTGGCGCTGTAGCTACAACCTTTATTGCGGGTACGATGATTGTCCGCAAGGGTTTGGGAATTCCTGTCGGTTCGATTACTCAATTAGCAACCATCCGTTTAGGAAAAAGAGAAGAAAACAGGTTTCCGAAAATTAAAAACGTTGTTCCGTTGGCTGATTTGAACGACATTGTTTTCGGGGGTTGGGATCTTTTTGAAGACAATGCATACGAAGCTGCCTGTCATGCGGAAGTTTTGACTCCGGGCGACTTAGATAAGGTGAAAGACGAATTACAGGCCGTCAAACCGATGAAAGCGGTTTTCGACCAGAATTTCGTAAAACGTTTGCATGGAACCTGGGTGAAAGAAGCTCCGACAAAGTGGGATTTAAAAGAAGCTGTTCGCAGGGATATTCAGGAGTTCAAAGCAAAAAACGGTTTGGACAGAGTCGTTTGTATCTGGTGCGGAAGTACCGAAGTATTTACTCCGCTCAGCGCTGTGCACGAAACATTACCGGCTTTGCAGAAAGCGATGAAAGAGAATAGCCCTGAAATTGCGCCTTCGATGATTTATGCATACGCTGCGATCGAGGAAGGTATTCCTTATATTAACGGCGCGCCGAATTTGACGGTAGACATGCCGGCCATTTGGGATTTTGCCGCACAAAAACAAGTCCCTGTTTGCGGTAAAGACTTCAAAACCGGTCAGACGATGTTGAAAACGGTGCTTTCGCCGATGTTGAAAACGCGTATGTTGGGTTTGAGCGGCTGGTTTTCTACGAATATACTCGGTAATCGCGACGGTGAAGTACTGGACGATCCGGGTTCTTTCAAAACCAAAGAAGAATCGAAACTTTCGGTTATTCACAATATTCTGCAACCGGATCTTTATCCGCAGTTGTACGGAGATGTTTATCATAAAGTGCGTATCAATTATTATCCTCCCCGCAAAGACAATAAAGAAGGCTGGGATAACATTGATATTTTCGGATGGTTGGGCTATCCGATGCAGTTGAAAGTCGATTTCCTTTGCAGGGATTCTATTTTGGCGGCTCCGCTTTGCCTGGATTTGGTATTGTTTACCGATTTGGCTAAACGTGTGGGTTTTAGTGGAATACAGTCCTGGCTTTCGTTTTATTTCAAGAGTCCGATGCACGATTTCGAACATGTTGCGGAACATGATTTATTTATCCAGTATGTAAAACTGAAAAATACTTTGCGCCGGATTATCGGAGAAGAAACGATTGATTTTATTGATTGATGGTGAGTGGTGAACGGTGAACGACCTGTCATTCCCGCGCAGGCGGGAATCCCCTACTCGGCGTAGGCGGGGTTGAATGCAGAACGCAAATTACGTGGATTACGCAAATATACGCTATCCTATGGGGATGTGTATTTGCGTAATTTGCGAAATTAGCATTCAAATTTGGAGAATATTGAAAGTGAAGGAGAAATTAATTGATTTAGAGACATTACAGCGTTTTTCGCCGGTTTTTAAGAAACCTTACGGTTCGCTTTTGGCGAAATGTGCAATGAAAATTTTGGGTTTAGACAAAGTAAACCGTGTTTATGATTCCGGTAAATATAAAACGGGAACTGATATTGAGGATGCAATGATCGACGGCTTGGGTATCACCCGCAAAGTTCATAATATTGAAGTACTCAAACAGTTTGAAGGCCAACCTTTTATTACGGTATCGAATCACCCTTACGGTCATATAGACGGAATCATGCTCATCGGCGAAGTGGCTAAAATCCGTCCCGACTATAAAGTAATGGTGAATTGGATGCTGAATATGATAGACGTCATGGAGGATCATTTTATCGGTGTAAATCCATACGATTCGAATACGGTGAACCGCTCAAGTTTGTTGGGAGTAAAGGAATGTCTGGCGCAGTTGAAAGCGAATCATCCGGTAGGCTTTTTTCCGGCCGGCGCCGTGTCGAAAAATATCGGAGGCAATAAAGTGAAGGATAGGGATTGGCAGGAAAGCGTGATTAAACTTATCCAGAAGGCAAATGTTCCTGTCGTTCCGGCATATTTTTCCGGACAAAATTCGTATTTTTTTAATTGGCTTGATAAAATTGACTGGCGGATAAGAACTGTTCGTTTGTGTCATGAGTTGGATACTAAAAAAGG
>JAISXN010000149.1 GCA_031270525.1 Candidatus Symbiothrix sp.
CATATTTATTTGATAAATCAAGCCTGCTTCGGAAAAAAGCCAGGATAAACTTTTGACTTTCTGATCTTAGTTATTTTAAGTTAAATAATTACTCCGATTATATCGAACTCAGGTTATAAAATATTTATGATTTATTTTACAATGATAAGAAAAGTGGTGGTTTTTTTGCAAATTTCGCCCAACCGATACCGATCGTAACAAAGTGGAGGAAGGTTTTATTGCGTATTTTTATCGGTCTGTGCAGATGTCGGAACTTTTATGTACATTTGTGCTCTCTTAAAAAAACAATAAATTTATATGGCAACAATAACAAAGGAAAAGGCCTTGCTTTACCATGCGGAAGGCAAGCCCGGAAAGATTGAGGTTATTCCAACTAAACCCTACAGTACGCAAGCCGATCTCTCGCTGGCTTATTCGCCGGGAGTGGCGGAACCTTGTTTGGAAATCGAAAAAAATGTGTCTGCCGCTTATGATTACACGGCAAAAGGAAATTTGGTTGCCGTTATCTCAAACGGCACTGCAGTTTTGGGATTGGGCGACATCGGCGCCTTGGCCGGCAAACCGGTTATGGAAGGCAAAGGTTTGTTGTTCAAGATATTCGCTGGAATTGACGTCTTCGACATCGAAGTTAACGAAAAAAATCCCGAAAAGTTTATAGAAGCCGTCAAAGCCATTGCGCCCACTTTCGGCGGTATTAACCTCGAAGACATTAAAGCGCCCGAATGTTTTGTTATCGAGCGCCGCTTGAAAGAGGAACTGGATATTCCCGTCATGCACGACGATCAGCACGGAACGGCGATTATTTCTTCCGCCGGCATACTCAATGCCCTGGAATTAGTCGAAAAAAAAATCGAGGAAGTGAAAATTGTCGTCAACGGCGCCGGAGCGTCGGCAAGTTCGTGTACGCGCCTGTATATGGCTTTGGGCGCTCGAAAGGAAAACATTGTCATGTGCGACAGCAAAGGGGTTATTTCCGTGAGGCGTACCGACCTGAATGAAGACAAGAAATTTTTTGCTACCGAACGGAATGTCAATACTTTGGAAGAAGCAATCGCAGGCGCCGACGTTTTTCTGGGCTTGTCGGTTGCCGATGTGTTGACGGAACGGATGGTGCAAAGCATGAACGCCAATCCGATTGTTTTTGCCCTCGCCAATCCGAATCCCGAAATTTCCTACGAAAAGGCAAAGGCTTCCCGCACCGACCTTATTTATGCCACCGGACGTTCCGATTATCCGAATCAAATCAACAATGTACTGGGTTTTCCGTATATTTTCCGCGGAGCCTTGGATGTGAGGGCAACGACGATTAATGAGGAAATGAAACTTGCCGCCGTAAAGGCGATTGCAGGATTGGCCAAAGAGCCTGTTCCCGATGTGGTAAACGCCGCTTACGGCTTAAGCACCCTGTCGTTCGGCAGGGAATATTTGATACCTAAGCCGATGGATCCGCGGTTATTGACCTCCGTATCTTCGGCAGTGGCCAAAGCGGCCATTGAGTCGGGCGTTGCCCGCAAAAACATCGACAACTGGGAAACCTATAAAAATCAGTTGCGCGATTTAATGGGCTACGACAACAAACTGTTGCGCGATTGTACCGACATGGCGAAGAAGAGTCCCAAACGGGTCGTATTTGCCGAAGGCACTCACCCGAATATGCTGAAAGCGGCAGCCCAGGCACGTGACGAGGGATTTTGCCATCCCATATTGTTGGGAAACGATGAACGAATCCTGAAACTGGCGGCGGAACTGAAAATTGATTTGGAAGGAATCGAAATCGTCAATCTGCGACATGATGACGAAACCGGCCGCCGTGCGCAGTATGCCGCCATATTGTCAAAAAAACACGAACGCGAAGGCGCCACTTTTGACGAATCGCTCGATAAAATGGTCGAACGCAACTACTTCGGCATGATGATGGTCGAAACCGGCGATGCGGATGCTTTTATCACAGGCGTTTATACCAAATATTCCAATACGATTAAGGTAGCCAGGGAAGTAATCGGCATCCGCGACGGGTACGATACTTTTGCCGCCGTACATATTTTAACGGGGAAAAAGGGGACTTATTTCCTGTCCGACACTTTGATAAACCGGCATCCGACGAGCGATGTTTTATTTGACGTAGCCAAATTAACCGTCGAAGTGGTTCGGTTTTTTGCCCAGGAACCGGTTGTTGCAATGCTGTCTTATTCCAATTTCGGCGCGGATAAGGAAGGAAATCCGGCATCGGTGCATGGCGTTGTTGAGAAGATGCACCGTGAATATCCCGATTTGGCGATTGACGGCGAAATGCAGGTTAATTTCGCATTAGACAAGAACCTGCGCGACTTGAAATATCCTTTTACCCGTTTGAGAGGAAGAGATGTGAATACCCTGGTATTCCCGAATTTAACTTCGGCGAATATTGCCCAAAAACTGTTGCAGGAAATGGGAGTAGGAGAGATGGTTGGCCCGATTCAGGTCGGTTTGAAAAAGCCGATTCACTTTACCGACATTGAAAGTTCGGTTCGCGATATAGTCAATATTACGCGTGTTGCAGTAGTGGATGCGATTGTTCATGAGAAACTGTACGGAAAATAACTTCACCATTCGCCCATTTATTAGTCTGAAGTCATTTTCTTGATGACTGCTGTAAGCATCAGCCATTCCCAATTCGCCGGCCTGCTCAGGTCGGCGATTCCTTTTCAAAGCAACCGCATTAAAAATTACTGGTGGTGTTGTAAAAACCTTAGATTTGCACTAGTGTCATGTCATCCTAATATTGTCAGATAAAGTTTTTTGAGTTTTGTTCGCGCATTCTCATTGGTGAACTGCCAATCGATTTTAGCATTTTTGCTATTCCTGCATCTCTGCCAGGCTTTAACCTCTTGTTTCATTGTATCCAAATCACCGATTCTTCTATTGAGGCACTGCCTGTCCAATACATGAAGTTCAATTTC
>JAISXN010000195.1 GCA_031270525.1 Candidatus Symbiothrix sp.
GACAAGATGCTAACGGACGCCTTGGAAATACATTTTGTCAATATGTTTAATTTCAGACGTTTGAAGGAAAAGGATATAATAAATAATCCCCTTCATCGCTGGCTGACCTTTTTCAGCAAAGAAACAGATGAAGAAACAATAAAAAAGATAATAGCAATGGACACAGCAATAGGAAAAGCACAGGAAAAAGTCGCGTATGTTTCGCGGGATGCGGAAACCTTACGCTTGTACAATATGCGAGAACTGGCATTGATGGATTATGTCAGCGGTATAAATCATGCCCGTCGTGAAGGCATGCAGGAAGGCATGGCTATCGGCGAGCAAAAAGGCATGTCTATCGGCAAACAGGAAGGTATGGTTATTGGCGAGCAAAAAGGTATGGTCATTGGCAAGCAAGAAGGCATGGTCATTGGCGAGCAAAAAGGCATAGTCATTGGCAAGCAAGAAGGCATAGCTATTGGTAAGCAAGAAGCGTTGTCGGAGTACGTTTTCAAGTTATCAGGGAAAGGCAGATCAATAGAAGAAATTAGTGAATTAACCGATTTATCTGTGGAAGAAGTGAAGGAAGTCTTAAATAGCAGAGAATAACCTTTCCTTAACTTGATGACAATGGACAGAGACTACGCCGGGCAGGGGAAATGCGAGCCTATTGGTCATTTAAAGCCATGCCTTGCTCTGCACCCAAGTTGGCAGGAGCCATCTTTATCCAACCACCATTCCAGAATAGCCGAAAGATTCGGGGCGGTCTGACCGCCAACAGGAATATACTCAATCAATTTGTCGCATTGTACGCCGGAGGCGTACTGCGATGCAACAATAATTCGTACGCTTTTACATGGGATTGGCTGCTGCCGGACGTTGTTTCCCGTCTGCGCGGGAAGACAGGGTGCGACAATTTGAATTATCTTAAGTTTGCATCAACCACAACGAATATAAAATCTTTTTCGTAACTTTGCGGCTTAATTTTATTAATCGAATATATGAAACCAAAGTATTTTTCCGGCGCGCGTCGCCGTAGTTTTGCGAATATTGCAGTTGCCGCTTTGTGCATGTTGATTGTGTTTGCTTGTAAAGAAAAACGTCCGGCTGTTATTGAAACGCCTGTTTTTGATGTTTGGAGTACCTCGACTCTCGAAATTGAAAAGATTGAGATGACCGATTCTGCAACGATTTTCCACATCCATACATTTTTCTATCCGGGTGCGGAGATAATGATTTCACCGGAAACCTTTATCCGTGAAAGTGGAATGAATGAAAAATTAACCATTGTTAAAGCCGAGGGTATTGAATTGGGTGAAGAATTAACCATACCTGAATCGGGTGAAACTGCTTTCAAATTGTATTTTCCGCCGTTAAAGCCGGAAATTACTAAAATTGACTTCATAGAATGTGAATCCGAAGGTTGTTTTAATATCTGGGGAATTCACCTGACACCGAATGCAAAAGTTAAAGTTGCGCCGGTAATGGCGCAGAAAGAATGTACGCAACCTGTACCGGCTTTTGAATACAGCCTGAAACCGGCCAAACTCAGCGGAAAATATCTCGGATACTCCAAAGCGATGAATAAAGAAGTAGCCGTTGATTATCCGAGTTTATCGGGAGAATCCCAAACAGTTAAAGCAAGCGTTGCCGATGATGGTTCATTCGGCCTTGAAGTGCCTGTCGGTTACCCCGGCCTGTACAGTTCCTCTCTGGGATTTATTTTCCTGACTCCAGGACAAGAAGTAAAATGGAATATTGATTTGGTTAGACAAACGCGCGAAGAATCACGTTTGCGCAAAGACAAAGAACCTGTCGATTCTCTCTATGAAACCACGGAAGGTGACGGCTTTTTCATTTCAAAAGCAGATATGCACAAAATCGACCGTCCTATTTCAGGTCCGGAAGATCCCGAAGCTTTACTGTCCGAAGTATTCGTCCGGAAGTTTAATGGTCAAACAGTATACATGCCATATTTCCCATTGGTTATCGATTTAATGAAACCTTTGTACTTATCCGGCGGGAAAGACAAATCGGTGAAAGAACAGTTTGCAACGCTCAAAGAAAAAATAAAACCCGCATTGGACGATACGGACCCTGTTTATGATTATATTTTAGCGTCGCTGTACAGTCGCCGGATTCAGGAATCCCAATTCTATACCGATGCCGACAAGGAAGAAATAAAAGCCGCTTTTGCCGGTAATTCTGCTTATAGCGAAGCATTAATTGCCGAAAACGACAAAGTAAAAGCGTTGACGGAAGAAAACACAGCTTTGATTAAGCAAGTTCCGGATGTTGCGGAAGATAAGGTTTTTGAAGAAATCCTCAGGCAATACAGGGGAAAAGTCGTATTGGTTGATTTCTGGGCAACCTGGTGTGGTCCTTGCAAAAAAGCGTTCAAAACAATGGCTCCGCTGAAAGAAAGTTGGAAAGACAAAAACATTGTGTTTGTATATCTTACCGGCGAAACATCTCCTTTGACAATCTGGAATAAAATGATTCCCGATATTCACGGTGAACATTATCGCGTAAGCGACAATCAATGGCATTATTGGTCTAAGTCCCTGAAAATGGAGGGTGTTCCCACATACATGATATACGACAAAAACGGCAGGCAAGTGCAACGATATACCGGTTATCCGGGGAATGAAACAATGAAGAAAGTGATTGAGGAGCTTTGAAATACCAGTTACAATACACCGATAAATCTTCCAACGCCCGCGCCGGCTTAATCATTACCGGACATGGAACGGTCGAAACGCCGGTTTTCATGCCTGTCGGTACTCAAGGAGCCGTCAAAGCAGTACATTTCCACGAATTGAAAGATGATATCAAAGCCGGAATTATTTTGGGAAATACGTATCATCTGTATTTGCGCCCGGGCGTTGAAATCCTCGAACAGGCGGGCGGTTTACACCGTTTCGGCGGTTGGGACAGACCGATTTTAACCGATAGCGGCGGATTTCAGGTCTTTTCTTTGACTGAAAACAGAAAACTCAGGGAAGAAGGAGCTGAATTCCGCTCTCATATCGACGGCTCAAAACATCTTTTTACGCCTGAAAAAGTGATGGATATTCAACGAAGTATCGGTGCCGATATTATGATGGCTTTCGACGAATGTACGCCGGGAAACGCCGAGTACAAATACGCCGAAAAGTCCCTCGAACTGACCGAACGCTGGCTCGACCGCTGCATCCGCCGTTTCAACGAAACGGAGGCAAAATATGGTTGCGAGCAAAGTTTGTTCCCCATCGTACAGGGCTGTGTGTACCGGGATTTACGGCAAAGAGCGGCTGAAAATGTCGCATCAAAAAATGCCGACGGAAATGCTATCGGCGGATTGGCTGTCGGCGAACCGGTCGAAAAAATGTATGAAATGATTGAATTGGTCAATGAAATTCTTCCGGAAGATAAACCTCGTTACCTGATGGGCGTAGGTACGCCGGCCAATTTGCTGGAAGCCATCGAACGAGGCGTGGATATGTTTGATTGCATCATGCCAACCCGGAATGGCCGGAATGGTCAGTTATTTACAAAAGAAGGAATTATCAATATCCGGAATAAAAAATGGGAAAATGATTTCAGTCCGGTCGAAGAAAACGGCGCTTCTGCTATTGATAATTCCTATTCAAAAGCATATCTTCGCCACTTGTTTGTCGCAGACGAAATTTTAGGCCTGCAAATCGCTTCTGTTCATAATCTGGCATTTTACCTGTGGTTGGTGAAAGAAGCAAGAAAACATATTATCGAAGGAGATTTTACTTCATGGAAAACTGCCGTGATGCCTAAAATTCAAAACAGGTTATAAAATGAAGAAAACATTTACAATCATTGATGGGTACATTATTAAGAAATTCCTTGGCACTTATGTGTTTACCATTGCCTTGATTATTGCTATCACCGTGATGATTGATGTCAATGCCAAAATAGACAATTTTATTAAGACTTCGCCATCCGGACACGCCATTGTTTTCGATTATTACCTGAGTTTCATCCCGTATTTTGTAAATCTTTTCAGTCCGCTTTTTGTATTTATCGCCGTTATTTTCTTTACGTCAAAGCTGGCTGATAATTCGGAGATTATCGCAATGATGGCAAGCGGATTGAACTTCGACCGCCTCATCAGACCCTATTTGATATCGGCTGCGTTAATTTCCGTCTGTACTTTTTTACTGAACAGCTATGTTATTCCTCCGGCCAACGTAAAACGTATCGATTTTGAAAACAAGTATATAAGAAATAGAAAAGTGGATTATGCCATGAATATCCAATTGGAAGTGGAGCCCGGAATTGTAGCTCATTTCGGCAGTTTTGACAATTCAAACCGGAAAGGAAGGGATTTTTCCTTAGATAAATTTAACGGCAAAAAGTTGGTTTCGAGATTAACGGCTAAAAATATTACTTGGGATTCGGCATATCATTGGACAATAAACAATTATATGATTCGGAATTTTATCGGGATGAGAGAAGAAATCAGCCGTGGCGAACAGATAGATACGACCTTGACCATTGTTCCTTCTGATTTTATGATTTCGGTCAATGATTCGGAACAATTAACGACTCCCCATTTAAAAGCCTATATCGACCGGCAAAAGAAACGCGGTATAGGGAATATTCAACTTTTTGAAATAGAATATCATAAACGTTATGCCATGACGTTTGCCGCTTTTATCCTGACCATTATCGGGGTTTCCTTGAGTTCCCGGAAAATAAAAGGCGGTATGGGATTAAACATTGGAATCGGTTTATTGTTAAGTTTTTCCTATATCCTGTTTATGCAAGTTTCGTCGTCGCTTGCCATAGCGGGGGCCGTAAGTTCTTTCGTCGCCGTTTGGATACCTAACATTTTGTATATGGGGATTGCGGCTTATCTTTATAGTAAGGCGCCGCGGTAAAAAGACGGCGGGTCAAGTCCGCTGTAATCGGTCCTTCCTCTGATAGCCAATAAATTGAGGTAAGGTTTTCTCTTTTAAATCATTAATCCTACTTTTTGTAGGGTTTTAAAATCTACCATTTCAATATTGAACTTCTCTCCCCAATCATTGATTTTATAAATCGCACTATTTTCAATCAGTATCCCTAATGTTTTCCCTGAAAATTTAGTTTTTCCATGTTTGACATCAATCCTTAATACCTTATAATTAAAATCATAGGTT
>JAISXN010000026.1 GCA_031270525.1 Candidatus Symbiothrix sp.
GCAATTTCCTTATGCGGCATTTCTTCAAAAATATAGAGATTGAGTACGGTACGGTAACCGGTAGGAAGTTCGGAAATAAAACGCATCAAAACATCAGTCGGAATTGTTTCAAGTTCTTCATCCAGAATAATTTTCGTTTCTTGCCAATCTTCCAATGGGACGGTCGCTTTTTGAGCATTTGCCCTTAAATATTCCAGTGAAACATTGACGAAAATTTTGCTTATCCACGCTTTTAACGAACCGTTACCCCTGTACCGGAATACGCGAATGGACTCAAATACCCGGATAAATCCGTCATGCAGAAGATCTTCCGAAACTTCTCTGTTACCGGTATAACGATAACAAATGCCCAACATCTGCCGGGCATATCGTTCATAAAGATGATGTCTTATCGAATTATCTCCACGAATACATCCGGATATTAATTCCTGTTCGTCAATATTTCCACGGTGACTAAACTTCATAAATTCATACGAAATTTTTCATAAAAATAATAGAAAAGATTGACTCATTTATACACATAACGTAATAAATTTATATTCACCGTGGATTTATACCATTTAATCAAGGCGCCATGACAAAGGATTACTTAAAAATTCACGATACACATCTTTGCCGTTTTTCGTTTCGACATAATATTTGAGATTAAACTGTACCGTACTTTTTCCGGAGAAACTCCTTTTGTAGTAATCCACAAAATCGGTCATATCGAATGCATAGATTACCCTGTTTTGATGGAGTTGAGAATGTTCCAACGGAGTAAGTTCTTTTTGTCTTGTCCGGATGTAAAGTGTCGGATAACCGTTCGAACTTTCTATGTCCGGATTCAGAAACAACTCATATTCGAAAACCGTAGAGGACGAACCATGTTCAAATCCGAAAAATAACAAGCTATCGACGTATGTTTTGTACAACACGGCGCGATCAATCTTTTCCGTGTAATCATCGGATAAATAAGATTCAAATACATGCGTATCAGCCGGGATTATGACTTTTGAACTGTCAATCTTTTCATATTTGAATCCGGTTACATTGTAATAATATTGATTACCGGGCATTTGAACTTTATTTTCATCTTTCTTTTCAACCATAAAAGAAGACCATAAAATATCGTTCACGCGCAAAACATCGTCTTTTAATGAAGGAGCGGAAAATTTTCCATACGCGGTTCTCACAATCACATTGTCACCCAATGATTCGACAATAGCCGGCTCATCATAAAAGAAATAGTACGGATCTTTATTATCACTATTCAAACAACTCGAAAAGTCGAGAAGAACAAAAAAAAGAATAAAAAACTTAAAAGAATTTTTCATAACTGATGATTTTTTTACCATTAAACAATAAACAATTTTACTATATAAATGATAAAAAAAGAGAAACGTTGCATGAAAATATCAGAGATTACGAAAAAAATCAGGAAGATGAATACTTTTAATTATTCTTTAGTCCTGTATTCTCAAATCCTTCAAAAGTTCCGGAATCGTCTGCTCAAAGTTAACTCCGAAGCGGATATCCGTACCGGCAGCCGCTGTTTTCCGAATAGCCGAAGTGGTAAAGCGAACGGCAATTCCGGCCGCTTCACTCAAAGGAAAACCGTTCATCACAGCAGCCAGAAGCGCCGAACCGAAAACGTCGCCTGTTCCGTGATAATAACCCGGAACGCGATTTTCAAAGGAGTAAGCGATTTCCCCGGTTACAGCGTCGTAAGTTGCGGCGCCCAATTCTTTTTCGTTGAAGAATACGCCTGTCAATACCACTTGCCGGGGTCCCAATCCGCTCAATTTTTTTAATAATCCGGAAATATATTTTTCATCATACGGACCGGGATTGTAAGGTTCGCCCAACAACAAGGCTGCTTCCGTAAGATTAGGCACAATAATGTCTGCTTTCTTGCATAAATGACTCATTCCCACAGCAAATTCCGGAGTGAAAATTTTATACAATTCACCGTTATCCGCCATGACAGGGTCAACCAAAATAAGGTTATCTTTGGTCTTGAACCTGTCAAAAAAGTGACTTATCAAATCCAACTGTTCGAACGAGCCTAAAAATCCGGTGTAAATTGCATCGAACTTGATTTCCAAAGATTTCCAGTGGTCGGCAATCGGCTGTATGTCTTCGGTCAGGTCGCGATAAGTAAAATTGGCAAAACCACCTGTGTGTGTGGATAAAACCGCCGTGGGCAACACGGTAGTTTCAATTCCCGCAGCCGAAATAATCGGCAAAGCAACCGTTAACGAACATTTTCCGAATCCCGAAATATCGTGGATTGCAACGACTCTTTTTAATTCTTTCATTGTCATTTTGATTTAAATTGGGTGCAAATGTACGAATATTTATTCTTTCTCTCCTCAATTTTCTTTATAAAACTTTTATATTCTTCCGATTCCGGATAAAATGGCTTGTGATTCAGCGCCCGCTCAATAGATTCAAACTCCCGCACAATCTTTTGCGTCTCCTCGTCAAAATACGCATCGGAAAACTTTTCCCAGATATAATCAATCGCCTGCGAGGAAGGATGAATCAAATCTTCCGCATAAAAGCGGTAATCCCGCAAATCATCCATCACAATTTCGTAAGAAGGAAAATAATAAGCATCCGGGGTTTCCCGAATAAGTTTTTCTATTGCCAACAAAAGCGTCGCTTTACTCAATTGATTTTCGTGAAATCCATCTTTCAAATATCGTAACGGGCTTACCGTAAACAAAATCTTGATTCCCGGAGCAAACTTTTTCAAACGCCCTATCAAATTATTCCATTCCGTTACAATATCATCCAAACACATTCGTTCGTGAATAAAAAGATGAGCCGGCAATTTGTGACAGTTGGAAATAACAGCTCCCGTTTCCTGCAAGCGGTAAACGAACGACGTCCCGAAGGTAATGACAAGAAGCGTTGATTTCCGGAGGAAAGCGGATGAATGTTCCAGACGCAAGTTGATTTTTTCCAAAGTTTCCGAAAGATTCGTACCGGAAAAACGGCTATGGTGGGCAAAACTATGGAACAAATCTTTATCCCGGAAAAGTTCGCTTCCGGCATAAGGTTTTCCATCCATCAAACGATTAAGATTCAACGATAAAGACAAAGGGTTGTAAACCGCGCCAAAAGGATTAGCGTCAATATTGAACCCGGCACCCGACATTTTGGCAGAAATGTTTTCCACAAAACAAGAACCCATCATTAAGACGCTGTCGGAATGTGAAATCTTAAAATCGCCGGGTGGAACGAATAACTCTGTCCTGAATTTCATACTGCATATTTTCAAGCAAAATTACAAATATATGCGGTATTTTTGTAAATTTGCACAAGAATTTACAGCCATGCTTGCAAAAACAGAAATGAACATACTAAAACAGATTGATTCTCCATCCGATTTACGTTTGTTGAAACCGGAAAAATTGGTATCGGTTTGCAAAGAATTGAGGCAATATCTCATTGAGGTATTGGCTGAAAATCCCGGCCATTTCGCATCCAGTCTCGGAACAATTGAATTGACTGTCGCTCTGCATTATACGTTTAACACTCCTTACGACCGTATCGTCTGGGATGTGGGACATCAAGCATACGGACACAAAATCCTGACCGGACGCCGCGACCAATTCCCGACGCTCCGGAAATTAGGAGGAATCAGCGGATTCCCGAATCCTTCGGAAAGCGAATACGATTCATTCATTGCCGGACACGCTTCCAATTCGATTTCCGCCGCCTTGGGAATGTCCGTCGCCTCGAAATTGAAAAACGAGACCGACCGGAAAATCATTGCGGTTATTGGAGACGGTTCTATGACCGGCGGACTGGCTTTCGAAGGTTTGAACAACGCTTCCTCAACACCCAACAATTTGCTCATTATATTAAACGACAACAATATGTCTATTGACAAACCGGTTGGGGGTATGAGCGAATATTTGGTGAATATTACCGCATCGCAAACTTACAACAAGATTCGATACAAATTATATAGCATACTGAAAGAAAAAGGATTTTTCCGCGAAGGCAAAAAGGAAGCAATCTTACGTTTCAATAACAGCCTGAAAGCTTTATTGACGAGTCAACACAACATATTTGAAGGCTTTAACATCCGGTATTTCGGTCCGGTGGACGGTCACGATGTGAACGGATTAGTACGGATTATCAACAATATCAAAAACATGTCCGGTCCCAAACTGCTTCACATCCGGACAATTAAAGGAAAAGGCTTTGAGCCTGCAGAGAAGGAAGCCACCATTTGGCACGCACCCGGAAAGTTCAACAAAGAAACCGGCGAACGGATGATTTGGAAATCAAAGGACGAACCGCAATTATATCAGGATATTTTCGGACATACTTTGGTGGAATTAGCCAAAGCGGACAAGCGGATTGTCGGTATTACGCCGGCTATGCCGACCGGAAGTTCCCTGATTTACCTGATGAAAGAAATGCCCGAACGCGCTTTCGACGTCGGAATCGCCGAAGGTCATGCCGTAACTTACGCCGCAGGCCTGGCAAAAGAAGGCCTGTTTCCGTTTTGCAACATCTATTCCTCATTCATGCAACGCGCCTACGACCAGATTATTCACGACGCCGCCCTGCAGAAACTCGACATGGCGCTTTGTTTAGACCGGGCGGGGCTGGTAGGCGAAGACGGCGTTACGCATCACGGCGTTTTCGATATGGCTTATTTGCGTTGCATTCCGAACCTTACCATTGCTTCCCCGCTAAACGAAATTGCGCTTCGCAACCTGATGTTTACCGCAAGCCGGCCGGGAATGGGCGTTTTTGCCATTCGTTATCCGCGCGGGAAAGGGGAGCTGAAAGATTGGGAAAGACCTTTTGAAATACTGCCTGTCGGAAAAGGCCGCAAACTGAAAAACGGGAAAGACATAGCGGTATTGAGTATCGGCCAGATAGGAAATATTGCCGCAGAAGCCATTGAAAAAGCGAAAGAATCGGGAGTGGATGCAGCGCATTACGATATGATTTACCTGAAACCTGTTGATACGGAGTTGCTGCACGAAGTCGGGAAAAATTTCCGGCGAATCGTCACAGTTGAAAATGGAACCATTCAAGGAGGATTGGGCGCGGCTGTCATGGAATTTATGATGGAAAACGGTTACACGCCTGCTATCCGGCGAATAGGAGTACCTGACCATTTTGTCGAGCATGGAACGGTTCCCGAATTGTATCGTTTGTGTGGGATGGACGCAGAAAGTATAGCAAAAACACTCATAGGAATATGAAATACAAAAATATAAACAGATGAAAATTATCATCGCAGGCGCAGGTGAAGTAGGCGCCTATCTGGCAAAACTGCTTTCTCAGGAAAATCAGGACATCGTATTTATGGATCCCGACGAAGAGAAATTAAATATGCCCTACGGTCTCGAAATTATGACGGCAGTCGGAAATCCGACCTCCATCAATGATTTGAAAGCGGCGGGCGTGAAACAGGCAGACATGTTTATCGCCGTCACACCCGAAGAATCTGTCAATATGACCGCGTCCTTGCTCGCGGCAAACCTCGGCGCCCAGACGACCATCGCCCGGGTAAGCAATAACGAATATCTGCTTCCCAAAAACATGGAATTTTTTTCCAAACTGGGAATTAATTCTATAATATGTCCCGAAATATTGGCTACCGGTGAAATCGTAAATGCACTGAAAACCCCCTGGTCACGTCAATGGTCGGAATTATCCGGGGGAAAATTAATCCTCGTAGGCGCAAAAATCAGGGATAATGCACCCATCGTAAATAAATACTTATATGATATAGCACAAGGAGAGAAAATTTATCATATCGTTGCGATAAAGCGGGAAAACGACACAATTATCCCCCGCGGCTCCGACCGGATACTCTCCGGCGATATTCTATATTTCACAACAACGCCCAAACATGTTCCCGACATCAAAATCCTTACGGGAAAGAGCAATTTCAATATCAACCGGATAACCATCATGGGCGGAAGCCGTATCGCGATGAAAGTCTGCGAAAATTTGTCCGACAATATTCATATCAAACTGATTGAAAAAGACAGGGAAAAGAGTTACCGCCTTGCCGAAAAAGTGCGCAGTAATGTAATGGTTATTAATGGCGACGGACGCAATACCGACCTTCTCATCCGGGAACACATCAAGGATTGCGATGCTTTTATTGCCTTAACGTCCAATTCCGAAGCAAATATTCTGGCTTGCGTGACGGCAAAAAGTCTCGGAGTTCCTAAAACAATCGCCGAAGTAGAAAATGTGGACTATATCCAAATGGCTGAAAAATTGGATATCGGTACGGTTATCAACAAAAAATTGATTGCCGCAAGCCACATTTATCAATTCCTTTTGAACGCCGATGTTTCGACGGTGAAAAGCATGACTTTCGCCAATGCGGAAGTAGCCGAATTAGTCGCCCGTCCCAAATCGAAAGTTACCCGGAAACCCGTCAAAGAATTGAACTTGCCCAAAGACATGACCTTAGGCGGGAAAATTAGGAAAAATGTAGTAGATATCATCGAAGGAGACACTCAAATCGAAGCCGGCGACCACGTAGTTGTTTTCTGTTTGGATTCCGCCATGCGGAAAATCGAAGATTATTTCAATTAGTAATTAAATAATATGCATTTCGTCAATTGGAAATTTGTATTTCGCGTCATCGGATTAACCCTGATGTTAGAATCCCTTTTCATGTTCGTTACAGCCGGCGTATCCTTTTACATGCAAGAAACGATAGGTATTTTCACACTTTCCGGAATCATTACTTTGTCGGCGGGATTAGTCCTGTTCTTTCTCTCCGATTACAAAACCAAATTCAAAATCATTGAAAAAAAAGAAAGTTGTTTCGGCGTGACTTTCGCATGGATATCGTTTTCCATTTTCGGAGCGCTACCTTTCCTTTTAAGCGGAACAACGACTTCCTTTACCGACGCCGTTTTCGAATCCGCTTCGGGAATAACGACCACAGGAGCTTCCGTCCTTACGGACATCGAATATTTACCAAAGAGCATTTTGTTCTGGCGCAGCTTCATCCAATGGCTGGGAGGTCTTGGAATCATCGTTTTTTCTCTGGCGCTGTTTCCCCTGCTGGGGGGAGGAGCCGCTCTTTTATTTGACGCCGAAGCATCAGGACTTACGCATGATAAATTTCGGCCCCGCGTCACTCAAATGGCGAAAAGGCTTTGGCTCATCTACCTCTCGTTCACCGCCATTTTGATTGCTCTTCTAATCGCTGGGGAAATGAACGTTTTCGACGCCGTTTGTCACGCTTTTTCTACCATCTCAACCGGAGGATTTTCAACTAAAGAGATAAATATCATCTATTGGAATTCTGCTTACATTGAAACCGTAACCTGTGTTTTCATGTTTATCGGCGCAACCAACTTTGCGTTGATTTATTTCTTATTCAAAGGAAAATTTAAGCGGTTTTTTAAAGACGAAGAATTAAGATGGTTCGTAGCTATCATTTTGGGTGTGAGCCTGATTTTAGCCGGTTGTCTGCAATTAGACAACAAGACAAATTCTTTGATTGATACATCTCGTATAGCCGTTTTCCAGGTGGTTTCCATCATTACCGGAACCGGATTCCCGGCCAACGTTGACTCCTGGAGCCCGGTCTATTGGGTTCCATTTATGTTTATGATGGTCACCTGTGGATGTGCCGGTTCAACCAGCGGCGGAATGAAAGTCATACGGGTAGTCGTCTTGATAAAAAACACTTTATACGAATTTAAACGCTTGATTCATCCGCGAGCAATCATTCCTGTACGCATAAACGGAGAAGCTTTGTCTTTCAACACGGTTCAACGCCTGTTGGCTTTTGCATTTCTCTACGTGTTAATTATTCTTGTCAGTTGGGGAATCCTGGTTTTCTCGGGAATGTCTTTTATGGAAGCGCTGACAGCCGCGCTGTCGTCGCTTGGAAACACCGGTCTCGGCTTCGGGGAAAACGGACCTTCGGGCTCTTTTGTCACTATACCAACCTTTGCCAAATGGTACATGGCTTTTCTGATGATTGTAGGACGTGTGGAAATTTTTGCAGTGCTGATTCTGTTTATCCCTGCATTCTGGAAGAATTAATTTTACCGGATTACGAATTTTTTTACAACTCCGTCTAACTTGAAAATATAAATCGCACGCGGAAGATTCAGTTCGTAATCTCCATCGGGAGACTTTATTTCAATTTGTTTAACCTTATTTCCAAGAATGGTAAATATTTCAACCCGCCTTCCGACCGGTGCGTTTTTAAGCGTTAACTTTTTGTTAGACACATTCATTTCGGGTATAACAATCTCTTCCGCCACCGCAGTCTGTTTTCTGTTTGGTTTATCTTGAGCGAAAGCGACAGTCCCACAGCAGCAAGTAAAAAAGAATAATAATATAAATACAATGGGTTTCATAAAAACACAATGAACTTATTTTGTTGCAAAATTAATACTTTTTGTTTAATTCACAACCTTTCCG
>JAISXN010000123.1 GCA_031270525.1 Candidatus Symbiothrix sp.
TAAAATCATCCCTGTAAATATTCCCTTGATGAAAATTCGCACGAATACTCGGACAGGCGGAAATCGAACCGTCGGCTAATACGGAAGCTACATTCACTCCGGCATAACATTCATAAAAATGGTCGCGAACTTCCATTTCGTAGTTTCCGAGAAAACCTTCGCAACCGTAACTCAAATGAATCCGGCCTTCTTTGCGCGTTGTTCGGATAAAATCGAGTACGGAAGTAAAATCTTCGTTGGAAAGTTGCAGCTCGGGAAATCCGGCGGCACGTCCGACAGGAAAAATGGTAAAAATCCGCCAGTCCTTCACACCGGTATCGGTCAGAAATTCTTTAAAAGCAGGTAACTCATTGATATTTTTTCGGTTCACGCAAGTAACGACGTCCCAAACAATCTCTTTTTCCTCTGTTAACATACGGATAGCATTCAAAGCATTGGCATAACTCTGCGGGTGGCGGCGCAACCAGTTGTGCGCTTCTTCAAAACCGTCAAGACTAATCGTAATGGAATGTAAACCGGCCGCCAGCAACGAATCCAAACGTTCGCGAGTAAGCGACATCCCATTGGAAACCAGTCCCCAGGGGAATCCCCGACGGTACAGTTCCAATCCGCAGTCCTCAATATCGTTTCTGACTAAAGCCTCTCCACCGGTAAAAATAATCATGGTTTTGTTCGGATTGACATACGGCGTAATTCGGTCGATTATTTTCAAAAAATCGGTAGCCGGCATATCGGCTTGGCCGGCAACGGCGCGACAATCACTTCCGCAATGACGGCAGGTCATGTTGCAACGGAGCGTACATTCCCAGAAAAGGGTGTTTAATTCATGCAATTGAACATTATTTTTACGCATCCTTCGGAAAAGTTCCAAAGCAATCCGTTTGCGAAGCGAGGGTTTTTTATTCATTGCCTTCCCATTCGGTGAGTTCCACATCCATATTGACGGTATATTCACCGACATACCAACCTTGTGGTTTTCCACTACGAACAGCATCTTTAAAATTTACGGTTAAAACGGTATCCCGGTATAAACCATTTTGGTCTCCGTCAATATCACTTACATAAACAGGGAGTATTTCCTCAAATGAAGATTTCTCCGTCAACTTATACTCTCCTTTTGCGTTTGTGGTAACGCTTGCTTTTTCTTTATACGGTGTTGGTGTCACGCCGTACATCAACATGGCTCCATCAGGACTGTAAGCCACGCGTATCCCCGGTATCGGTTTTCCGGTCTTTTTATCAACGACAGCGCCTTTTACCGTATAATCAGCAGTGGGAGTTCCATATTCCTCCCTTCCATATTTAACATCATCGCAGTTGGTAAAACCCAACAATCCGATTAATCCGGCCAAAGCCCAATTTGTTCCCTTAATGACTGCCCGTTTGATTTTCATACTTGAAATAATTACACGTTATAACTTAACACTATACTATAAATGACAAAGTTTGTTAAAACGTTGCACCGGTTTGCAAAACTTTTACCCTTTAGCCTTTACCGTTTTTTCCAATTCTTCGTACCATTCTTCGCCAAACTTCCGAATCAAAGGCTCTTTCAAAAACTGATAAACTTTTACATTATTTGCTTTTCCCAAAATCCGCGCCGCCTCGCAAACACTCCAACGGTGATAATTGACCGCACGGAAACCTTTGTACTGGACAACCCGTACCGGATACAGATGACAGGAAACAAGCTTGTAAAAATCGGTTTTTCCTTCACGGAACGCTTTTTCTATGGCGCACCTGCAATATCCGTTTTCGTCGTAACAGGTAAAAACACAGTCCTTTCCATCGACAATCGAAGTAACGTATTCGCCATCTCTATCCAGGTAAACAACTCCCTGTTTTTCAATAATGTTCTTAGCCTGAGGAGATAAATCGTCCCAAACCGGCGGAAGCGCTTCTTCCAACCGAATCACTTCGTCTTTTTCCACCGGAGCGCCGGCTTCTCCGTCCACGCAGCAGATACCTTTGCATAGGGATAAGTCGCATTGGAAGTATTCTTCCAAAACATCGGGACTGATTATTGTATCCTGAATTAAAATCATATCACATTAAGAAATTCTCAACTCTCTCCCCCCAAGGCTGTCATCAAACTTCCCATTATCATAAACCAACCGCCCGTTAACAAACGTTTTTTCGACTTGGTGCGTAAAAGTTGTCCCTTCCAAAGGCGACCAGCCGCATTTGTACAAAATGTTCTCTTTATCAACCGTCCAGGCTTGGTTCGGATTGACTAAAACCAAATCGGCATAATAGCCTTCACGGATAAATCCACGGTCTTTGATACCGAACAGCTTAGCCGGAGCGTGCGCCATCTTTTCCACAATCAGCTCTTCGGTGAAAACGCCTTGCCGACACAATTCCAACATAGCAGGCAAAGCGTGCTGAACCATCGGCCCGCCGGAAGCCGCTTTTAAACAAGAACCATCCTTTTCCGACAGTGTATGCGGTGCATGGTCGGTTGCGACAACATCAATCTTTCCTTCAACCAAAGCTTTTCGCAGAGCGTCGCGGTCGGCCCGCGATTTGACGGAGGGATTCCACTTAATCAAATTGCCTTTTCCGGGATAATCCTCATCACAGAACCAAAGGTGATGAATACAAACCTCGGCGGTTATTCGTTTTTCTTCCAAAAGTCCGGATTCCAATAAAGACAATTCTTTTCCGGTGGACAAATGGAAAATATGCAGGCGCGAATTGTATTTTTTTGCCAGACGCACCGCTTCGGAAGATGACTTAAAACAAGCCTCAACATCCCGTATTTTCGGGTGAAACGTAATGTCCAGGTCTTCGCCGTATTGCTCAATGTAACGCGCTTTATTGGCGGCAATAACAGCCTCGCTTTCACAGTGAACGACAATGATTTGGTCTATTTCGGAGAAAATTCTTTCCAATGATTGCGGATTATCGACGAGCATGTTTCCGGTCGAAGCTCCCATAAAAACTTTAACGGCCG
>JAISXN010000150.1 GCA_031270525.1 Candidatus Symbiothrix sp.
GTAGAACTGGTCAGCGTTTTGGGACAAACAATAAGAGTTCCCAATCCGTCTGCTATTTACACCGGCAACTTAAGCAAGGGGGTTTACATTGTGAGAATAAGTAAAGGGCGTGAAATTATGACGCAAAAGGTGCTGGTATATAAAAGCGCATATCAGTGAACATATCAAGCATATATATGCACTCATAATCATTTACGAAGCAAAAAATCCCCCATAGCTTCCGCCGCCTTCCGCCCCGAATCCAGGGCGCGAACCACCAAACTCGCTCCGGTAGTAACATCCCCGGCTACAAAAACTTTTGCCACCGATGATTCATTCGGTTTCACGGCCGCCACATTTCCGCGGGCGTCGTATTTCACGCCCAAATCGTCCAGCAAACCTTCATGCACCGGTTGCGTAAATCCCATGGAAAGCAATACCAAATCGGCCGGAATAACTTCGCGGACGCCGGTTTCTTTCATCGTGAAACGACCGGATTCGTCTTTTGTCCATTCCACGTTAACGACTTCCACGCCGGTTACTTTCCCTTTGCTTCCGATAAAACGTTTGGACGCCAGCGACCAACGGCGCGTAACTCCTTCTTCGTGGGAGCTGGACGTTTTTAATATATTCGGATAATGGGGCCAGGGTGTATCGGGATTCTCTCCCACAGGCGGCTGAGGAAGGATTTCTATCTGCGTCACGCTCGCCGCTTTCCGGCGAACAGACGTTCCGACACAATCCGAACCGGTATCTCCGCCGCCGATTACCAGCGCTTTTTTGCCTTTGGCCGAAATCTGCTCGGCAACCGGAATCGTTTGTCCGGCGACAATGCGATTCTGTTGTTTCAAAAAATCCAGGGCAAAATGAATGCCTTTCAAATTCCTTCCCTCGATGGGTAAATCGCGTGGAACTCCCGCGCCCATCGTCAGACAAATCGCTTCGAACGAGGAAAGTAACTCATCGACGGAAAGGTCTTTTCCGACTTCCGTATGGGTCTCAAAAATAATGCCTTCCGCTTCCAGAAATTTCAAACGCCGGTCGATAATCCCCTTGCTCAGTTTGAAATCGGGGATTCCCAAACGCAGTAAACCGCCAATGGCTTCGTCTTTTTCATAGACCGTTACCAAATGACCTTTCCTGTTCAGCATATCGGCGGCGGCCAGGCCGGCAGGTCCTGAACCTACGACAGCTACTTTTTTACCTGTCCGGATTTTAGGCGGATAAGCTTTCACAAACCCTTCCAAAAAAGCATGTTCCGCTATCGCCGCCTCGTTTTCGCGAATCGTCAAAGGCTGATGTTGCATGTTCAACACACAACTTTTTTCACACAATGCGGGACATACCCGGCCTGTAAACTCCGGAAAATTATTTGTGGCATTCAACACTCGGTAGGCTTCGAACCATTTTCCCTTGTACAGCAAATCCTGCCATTCGGGAATCAGGTTGCTTAAAGGACAGGACCAATGACAAAAAGCAACCCCACACTCCATACAGCGGGAGGCTTGCAGCATCCGGTCTTCCATGTTTAAAGTCTGCTCCACTTCACTGAAATCGGCAATCCGTTCACGTACGGCACGATAGCCGGCTTCTTTTCTATTTATCGTTAAAAATGCTTTTGCGTTCCCCATATTAATTGAGAATTGAGAATTGAGAATTGAGAGTTGAGAATTAAGAATAATCTACATAGGCAATTAATTCTCAATTCTCAACTCTCAATTCTCCATTAATAATCTGATTCAACCATTTCTATTTTCTTTTTTATTGCTTCCATTTTCTCTTCCTGCAACACTTTTTTATATTCAATCGGCGTGATTTTGATGAAATGTTTGAGGTATTCGTCCCAATTGTCCAGAATCTTTTTCGCCAAAGCACTTTGCGTATAATAAAAATGTTGCGAAATCAGACGGTTTAATTCCAAACTGTCCGATTTATCTTCAATCAGCGTCAGTTCAACCATCTCCATATTACAGAAATAATCGAAATTGCCTTTCATATCCAGGACGAAAGCCAATCCGCCGCTCATACCCGCAGCGAAATTCTTTCCGGTCGAACCCAAAACTACGGTTCGCCCACCGGTCATGTATTCGCAGCAATGGTCGCCTGCGCCTTCCACAACGGCAATGGCGCCCGAATTTCTCACGCAGAAGCGTTCCCCTACCCGACCGTTGATATATACTTCCCCGGAAGTTGCACCATATAATAAGGTATTGCCGGCTATGATGTTGTCTTCGGGAGCAAACATGCCGGATTTGGGCGGAACAAGCGAGATGCGTCCACCCGAAAGCCCTTTGCCGAGGTAATCGTTGGCTTCGCCTTCCAGGTAAAAAGTGATTCCGGCAGCAAGGAAAGCGCCGAAACTTTGTCCGGCCGAGCCTTTGAAGCTAACGGTAATCGTACTGTCCTGCAAACCTTTGTT
Source organism: Candidatus Symbiothrix sp. (assembly GCA_031270525.1). Classification (GTDB taxonomy): domain Bacteria; phylum Bacteroidota; class Bacteroidia; order Bacteroidales; family Azobacteroidaceae; genus Azobacteroides. The sequence goes on from JAISXN010000150.1 coordinate 2,399, forward strand.
TCCGTAACGTTTGGCAATTTCGCCCGATAACATAGCGCCCACCGCCCTGTCGGTATTCGCAATTCCGACGTTCATTTCCACCGGAAGCGACTTTTCGATGGCGGGTTTGTTTTTACGAATCAACTCCCTGTCTAAAACCTGTTCGATTTTATGGTCTTGTTTTTTCGTGCAACGAATATCGTTTCCGTTATCTACAAAATAAGTCAATTTGGAAAAATTCAACTTAGCCGTTTTATCATTGATTTGCAAATCTTTCCGAATTTCTATCAAGTCCGAGCGGCCAATGATTTCCTCCATGCTCCTGAAACCCATTTGCGCCAGGTGTTCGCGGACTTCCTGCGCAAGGAAGGTGAAAAAGTGAAGCAAGTATTCGTATTTCCCCTTGAAGCGTGCGCGAAGCCTTTCGTCTTGCGTTGCAATGCCCACCGGACAAGTATTCAAATGGCATTTACGCATCATCACACAACCGAGGACAATCAAAGCGCTGGTCGCAAATCCAAATTCTTCCGCGCCCAGCAAAGCCGAAACAATAATGTCCTTGCCCGACTTCAACTGACCGTCGGTTTGCAAACGGACAAATCCGCGCAAATCGTTCAGGACTAAAGTTTGTTGTGTTTCCGCCAATCCGAGTTCTCCCGGAATACCCGCATGTTTGATGGAACTCATCGGGCTGGCGCCTGTTCCGCCTTCCGAACTGCTGATGAGAATCATATCTGCTTTGGCTTTAGCCACACCTGCGGCAATTGTTCCCACGCCCGTTTCCGCAACCAGTTTCACGGAAATTTGTGCGGACGGATTGATGTTTTTCAAATCGAAAATCAATTGCGCCAAATCTTCAATCGAATAAATATCGTGGTGCGGAGGCGGCGAAATCAAAGTAATTCCCGGAATGGAGTGGCGCGTTTTTGCAATGACTTTATCTACTTTAAATCCCGGTAACTGACCGCCTTCGCCCGGCTTAGCACCTTGTGCGATTTTGATTTGCAACTCATCGGCGTTAATCAAATATTCGGCAGTCACGCCAAAACGTCCCGAAGCAATTTGTTTGATGGCCGAACGACGGCTTAAGCCGTCCTCGCCGGTGTTGAAACGCGCCGGGTCTTCGCCGCCTTCGCCGGTATTGCTTTTTCCGTGAAGGATATTCAGGGCGATGGCCATCGCTTCATGCGCTTCCTTACTGATAGACCCGAAAGACATTGCCCCTGTAACAAAGCGTTTTGTGATTTCATCGACCGGTTCTACCTTGGAAATATCAATCGGTTTTCGTTTGTAAGTCATAAAATCGCGCAGGAATACCGGTCGCATTTTGTTATCGACAATATCGGTATATTCCTTGAATTTATTGTAATCGCCCAGGCGAACGGCTATCTGCAATTTGGAAATGGTTTCGGGATTCCACGAATGGTATTCGCCTTCTTTACGGTAGGTATAAATACCTGCATTCTGCACGGTATAAGTGGATTGCAGTTTGAAATCGGGAACGCCGTGGTCATCAAAAGCTTCATGATGCGAAAGCAAAGCGTCTTTGGCAATATCGGACAATTCGACGCCGCCTATCCGCGAAGTCATTTCCCGGAAATAAGTATCCAGAACTTTCTGGCTAATGCCGACAGCCTCAAAAATCTGAGCGCCCCGGTAACTCCACAAAGTGGAAATGCCCATTTTCGAGAGTACTTTTAACAGGCCTTTGGATACGGCTTTGATATAATTTTTTTCCGCCGTATGGTAATCCAATTGTATCTCGTGCAAATTCACTTTTTCATACAAAACGGCAAAAGCCATATACGGATTCACAGCCGTCGCCCCGAATGCAAACAAAAGGGCAAAATGATTGACTTCACGGGCTTCGGCGGTTTCAACCACAATGGCAATCTGCATTCTTTTCCGTTTTTCAATCAAGTGGTGGTGAACTGCCGAAACAGCCAGTATGGAAGGAATTGCCGCATGTCCGGCGTCCACTCCCCTATCGCTCAAAATGATATAATGATAACCTTCATCTACGGCTTTTTCGGCACGCTGACAAAGATTGTTCAAAGCGTCGGACAAAGATTTAACGCCTTTGGAGGATGAGGTGGCGTCAAACAGCATCGGAACAGTGAGCGATTTAAAGCCTTTGTAACCCAAATGCGTCAAAATATCCAAATCAATATTGTTGATAATCGGCACCGGCAATTTTACCATTTTACACAATTCCGGCGAAGGTTCGAGCACATTACCGTCCTGACAGCCGATATACAGCGCCAGAGACATGACCAATTCTTCACGAATCGGGTCAATCGGCGGATTGGTTACCTGAGCGAATAATTGCCTGAAATAGTTGAACATGCGTTGCGGTTTATCCGACAAAACAGCCAAAGGCGTATCGTTACCCATCGAGCCTATCGGCTCTTTTCCTTCAACGGCCATCGGGATAATCAATTTTTCGATGTCTTCCTGCGTATAGCCGAAAGCTTTGAGTTGCGCCGACTGGTTATCTACGTCATACCGGACTGTTCTTCCGGAAGATATATTGCTCAATGAAATCCGGTTCTTCGACAGCCATTCCCGGTAGGGATGAGCGGAGGCTAATTCCGCTTTCAATTCGGGGTCGTAGTACACTTTTCCTTTTTTGGTATCAATCATCAACATTTTGCCGGGTTGAAGACGCCCTTTTTCCTTTATTTCGGCGGCTTCAAACGGTAAAACGCCCACTTCCGAAGCAATGACCATAATGTCGCCGTGCGTAATCAAATAGCGGGCGGGACGGAGGCCGTTCCGGTCAAGCATTCCTCCGGCGTAGCGGCCATCGGTAAACAATAAGGTCGCCGGACCGTCCCAGGGTTCCATGATGATACTGTTGTATTCGTAAAACGCTTTCAAATCGTCGGAAATCGGGTTTTTTTCATTCCAGCTTTCGGGTACGAGCATCGACATGGCGTGCGGAAATGAAATGCCCGCCATAATCAAAAATTCCAAAACATTATCTAAGGATGCACTATCGGACATTCCCGGTTGAATAATCGGAAACAATTCGTCTAATTTTCCCAATCCGGGGACTTTCATTACACTTTCACGCGCTTTCATCCAATAGCGGTTTCCGCGAATGGTGTTGATTTCGCCGTTATGCCCAAGCAAACGGAAAGGTTGCGCCAAATCCCAACTGGGGAATGTATTGGTGCTGAAACGCGAATGAACCAATGCTAATCCGCTGGTAAAGTATAGATTGGTCAGGTCGGTAAAATAATCGCGCAATTGCACGGAAGTAAGCATTCCCTTATACACAATGCGTTGCGTGGAAAGACTTACGATATAAAAACTTTTTTTGTCGGTCAGGGAAGATTTGAGGATTTTGTTTTCCATTTTCTTCCGGACGATATATAATTTCCGCTCCAAAACATCGGAACGGTCTTCGCCTACTATAAAAATCTGTTTGATAGCCGGCTCGTTCGCCCTTGAAATTTCGCCCAGAATATCGCTGTTGACCGGAACATCGCGGACGGCAAACATTTTCAGACCTTCCTGTTCGACGATATTTTGCAACACTTCCATATACAAAGAAGCCTGTTCGTCGCCTTTGGGGAGAAAAACCAGGCCTGTTCCGTATTTTCCCCGCTCGGGAACCGGAATACCTTGTAAAAGGATAAATTCGTGGGGGATTTGCAGGGTAATTCCCGCGCCGTCTCCGGTCTTGTTGTCGGCGCTTTCCGCTCCGCGGTGAAGCATGTGTTCAAGCACCTGCAAACCTTTTTCTACAATATCATGCGACCTATTTCCATGTATATCAACCAACAAACCAACACCGCAAGCATCATGTTCATATTCGGGCCGGTATAAACTTGTATTATTAACCATTTTTTCAACGTCTCTTTTTTTATATTTTTCCGGCTGCAAAGTTACACTTTTCTGCTTAAAATCCTATAATAATTAGCAATAAAAAATTGTTTTTATTAAAATGACGGCATTTTGTATTTTTCCCCTTCCACCACATTGTAGGTTCGTTTATAATTTTTGAGGAAAGTTTTGGCTTCTTCTTTTTTTCCCAGCTTATTGTAAGCTTTTATACAAATATTCAATACTTCTTCATTCAAAGGTTCGATTGCGAAGAAAGTTGCGGATATGGAAATTATTTTCTGATATTGTTTTTTCTTACATAAATAAAGGATATACTCTTTCAGCAAGCGTTCCAGTTTTTCTTCTTCTTTTGATTTATAATGGTCGATTCCGGCGTCGTGTATGCTTAAAAGGAACGAACCGTTACGGACAATGGCGTAAAGTTGTTCCATTAATAGAGGATACGATTCGCGGTCGGCATGTTGCAAACGATTCAGCAAGCCGGTATACACTAAGTAATCGCAATAAAAAGACCGGTTGAATGTGAAAAACCATTGGGAATTTTGATGAACCAACTGAATGTCGCCAATGTCTTCCAATATATTCCGCAACCGGTTTATCGTTACGCCGCGAGTACTTTTTGCTTCGTTTACATCTTTATCCGGCCATAAAGTCTGCGTAAGTTTTTCGGTAGAAATTCCGGTTTCATCTTTTGTATTCAAAAGTATAAGCGAAAACAAAACTTTTAATTTTGTACTGAAACGATAGGTTATGTCCACTCCTTTCTTGTCATATACCATAAAGGCGCCAAAAACATAAACCGCCGATTGTTTTTGTATTTTCCCGTCATATTCATCTTCTTCATCTTCGCGGGATAAACGGAACATTTCGGGTTTTTGGGTGATTGAGCGTGTCAAAAAAACAATTGCAACGATAAGAAAAGCAATAAGAGCAGCTATCCATGCAAGTATGCGGTAGGGTTTCGCCAAAGGGGCGGAATTTTCCAACTGCGATTTTGTAATGGACGGCGATAACAAAGAATAAACCAAAACACGGGTTTCGTTTTTGTCCGAGAAATCACGTATCACAACATAAAATTCGTGCATCTCTCTGTTGTAAAACAAATTGACGGAAGTATTATTCATTCCCTCCGACGAGAAATTGATGGAATCGCTTACAAGCTCGTATTTCCCGTTTTGTAAGTCGAAACGGTATAAATATCCGAAAGTCTTCGGTATATGATGTGCATAGCAAAAGGCATAGAAATATTTTTTATCTTCGCTCAGTATCAGATTGTTGCCCGGAATAAATTCGATTGTGGGAATCTCATGCAGCCGCCATAAATTGGTAATCGTTTTTTGTTTGAGATTCAGCACATACAAATCGTAAAGGTTGTGCCCGCTGTGTTCCTGTTTCCCCGTTTCATTCCCGAATCCGCCGAAAATCAATTTTTCATCCGGCAGAACTCCGTCGCCTACTGCGGAATAAAAACGCGGCGTTATCCGGTCGCCTTTGAACTCGACAGGTTCCCATTGCCGGGTTTCCTTGTCGTAGCGGGATATTCTGTCGGAATAAGAATGATTGCTATATCCTCCGAATTGATACAGGTCGCCGGCGGATGAGTAGAAAACGTTGCTGTGCAACAAATGTTGTTCGTCAACCGGAACATCACTCTTTATTTCCGCAATTTCGGCACGGTCGTAGCGTGGATAATAAGACAGCACGGAGTCGCCGCCGTTGATAACAATTCGATTATCCGCTTCGTCGAAACTTACCGACGCCTTGCCGGAGGTCCGGAACGATGATTTTTCCTGCCAGTAAAAGTGTTTGTTAATAATCCAACCGGGATTTTTTACCCGGGCTTTCACTTTACCTGTTTTGTCGTAAGCAAATTCGCCTTCCGATTCTTCTAAGGGAAAGGAAAATGATTTGCCTTCTTCCTCCTGAATATGCAAGTTCCCGATTAGCATTTGCGGTACGTCCATATTCAAACCGTACAGTCCGAATGTGAACTGAAGAAAAGAAGGATTTTCAAGCCCGATAGGCGCACAGGTATAGGTAGAATCTCTAACGGTAATACTTGCTTTGTCGTCTTTTAAATCGAAACAGATAGTAAGATGTAAGGACTTTTTCTTGTTAATATCTTCTTTTGTAATAGGAACCTGGACGGATTTATGAGTAATAGGGCTATGGAAATCGAGATACATGCTGTCGATTCCGTAGAAGTTGACAAAAACAAATTCGACTTCCTGTTTTTGTTCGTTAATCGCACGGAAAATATGTCCGAACTGGTTGGCATCCCAAATCGACAAATCAAATCCAATCGTGAATGAGTTTTCAAATTTCTGAAGTTTATTGCCGAAAAGTACAAGCGACGTTCTTTTATCTACTTTTTCCGCACTGGAAGTAAATAAAATTCCGCCTAACGACTCTTCCGAATAAGAATAAAAAGAGCAGATGCAGAAAAGGATAATTGTATTTAATCTCCTTATTATTTGCATGATTAATTAGATTGAGAAATCAACTTGTCTTCCATCATTTTAATAAAATAACCGCCCAACACCGACCTCGCACGGAACGACACGTGTTCCGGACGGTCTGTCCAATACCAGTCGGACATGGGAATCCGGTCTGTCGTTTCGTTTACAAAACAATAAAGCGGAGCAATAAACTGCCGGAAATCGGAGGTGTTGCGCGACAGTGCGGCAGACCAAACTATCCAGTCGGCTTTTGTGTAAAGTTGTTTACTGTTCAACGGCAAGCCATATTTGTTCTGTTTAGTCAGATAATAAGCAATTTCTTTCTCAGGCACTTCGTGGGGGAAAACATTTATTTTCATAATCTTGTCCCAGACCAAGTTGTACTTTTGGCTCCATGTTCCGGCCTGGTCGAACGCAAAACGGTAATGGTCTCCGTCGCTCGCTTTTTTCACCCATTCCAAAGCCATTTTACGCGCCATGGCTGTATATTTTTGTGCGGTATCATTTTGTTTCAACATATCGGCCAGACGTCCGTAGGAAGCAATGCCCAGAATAGCTTTGATGGAAAGATTGGCATTGTGTGCGGAACTTCCGGTAAATACATCCGTATTTTCCTGGTAATCAGGGTCGAATCCTTTTTTCACAAGAAAATCAGCCCATTGCGACAATGTTTCCCAATGTTGTGAAGCGTATCCGGCGTTTCCTTCCATTGTGGCAATTGCAGCACAGAGTATCAGCATATTACCGGATTCTTCAACGGGAAGGACGGGTCCTGCAACTTGTCCTTCGGCAATGGGATAAATGCCGACGTCGTGCGGAGCATAAGGATGTTTCCATTTCCCGCTTTCCACATAATAAAAAATGGGGTTCAACATTCCTTTCAGTAAATCGACATTATATAACAAAAACAAGGGCGAAGAAGGATAAGTGACATCGACGGTTGCAATCGAACCGCTGCTGTAATTTTCTTTCGAGAGAAACAGCAAATCGCCGTTAGGAGCTTGCAGTAATTTGTGGGCGGATACCGATTGCCGGTAAGCCAGCGCACACAGTTCGGCATATTCCTCGCCTCCACAGCGGGCTGCTTCTTTCATAAGTCTGTTGTCGAATCTGTCGCAGTCTTTTTTCAACGATTTATATTCTTTCGCCGCACTGGAGAAAAGTTCATAAATATTCCTGTCACCCTTTCTGTTCCAATAAGGACGAAGATTTTCGCCGAAATACCGGATGGAATAAATATCGTCGTATCCCAGCATAAAATAGCCGCTTGCCGTTTTCTTTACTTTTCCCAAAGAACGGATAAAAGCAAGCCTGTCCTGTTCATCGGGCGAAGCCGGATTATTTCCGGAAAAAGAACCTGTATTGCGGAAATCCGCCCGCATGGAATAAGGATTTCCTGTTGCCGGTTGCGTATATTCTTTTTCTGCACACAAATAAAAATATCCCCAGTCGATACGTACATTATCGCCTTTTTTCCCTAAGATATGCTGTTTTTTACTTCCTGTTTTCAAATATAATAAGTTGTCTTTCTCGAAAGTTTCGCTTTCGCTTGGCTGGTTAAGTACATCCAATGCCCATGAAGTGCCGGCTTCCAGATATAAATCGACCGTATGAAATTGGGAATCGTTGGAGGAAATATGATAAGTGATATAGTTGACCGGACGGGATAACAAGTCGAGATTGTCCATTAACAGAGGCGCTGTAAAAACCAGTTCCATATCCACCGGCCCGCAAGTGAAACGATACCGGGTTTGGGTAGGAAGCGCTTCGACGGAATTTTGCACTGCCGTTTCCGCAAAACAGGTTTGTCCTTCTACTTCCACATTCAGTCCGAAATCGAGATAGGCCTCTCCTCCTGTGTTTCTACAATGAGCTGCGATGACATTTTTCCCTTCCTGCAATGACGAGCGGACTTCTTCCGAAAGTTCCAGCAACGCGTTTTCCCTGCATATTCCGTTTACCCTGATTACTTCTATTCCATTGAGATAGATTTCCACGTCGTCGTCGTGGGAGTATTCCAAAAAGACTTTTTTGTCATGAAGGTCATCATCCAGGGTAAATTCCCTTCTGACCCAAATATGTTCACTTTCCCATGCCGTATTGATGTTTTGGTTTTCACGTTTTCCGAAAGCGGCTTTTCCATGCTTCCACAGGTTGTCGTCGAAATCCCTCGTCATCCAATTATCATGCGGCTTCTCATATATATACCGGGCGTACCATTCCTCGTTATCACTCATTTTTTCCACCGGTTTGAACAAGTTGCTTTCAACGCCCATAAACCGGAATATCTTTCCGTCGACACGGACAACTCCCAACAAAGGAAATTCTTTCCCCGTCCAATGGGACAATTGCTTATTATATAAGGTATCGCCAAACAACCAGGCGTTGGTATAAGTATCAATGTTAATCAAAGGATATGCAGGCGCCCGCAACCGGCTTGAAATGCGGGATTCGTTTTGCTCCGTACATGCACACACAATAAGAATTAATAGGAGGTAAATACTGTTTTTCATTGTACTACTATGTATAATATTGTTTCACAAAGGTAATTAAAGTTTTGGATATATTTCACAGTTTTACCGGAAAAACATTAGTATATTTCTAATGAATTCACTGTCGGGGCTGTCTCAAAAGAGTCAGCCTCAATTTTCCTTTTCAGGCGACGAGTTTTAGATTTACCGGACAAAAAAAATCGTGGCGAGGATGCTTTTTTTTGTGCATTGGGTACACGGTGATTTCGACAGGCTCAATCACCGGCGGCCTCACAAACCGGTGATTGAGCCTGTCGAAATCACCGTGTACCCAATGCACAAAACCATGCCGCACATAGTATAATTAATATTTAACACTCTTGTGGTGATCGCCGGGAAGTTGGGTCAATTGTTTTTTTAACTTCAGTAAAAACGGAATAAGTTTTTTCTGAACGCCTAACGGCATAAGCGAAAAAAGATAAAAGGAAAAAAGGATCGGACTTTTCCAAATGTCTTTATCCTGTAAATAAGCAGGGTTCAAAAAATGTTTGATATATTCTTCATAAACTCCACCGATTACCCAGACACAAAAAATCAACCGTTGCGCACAAAATTTTTCTTTTATTTTAATTCGATAAATCGGTTCTAATGTTTGTATTTTATTGTATGCATTCGAGAAAAAGGAATCCAATGCCAATACAATGTGGATATTTTTTGTCCCATCGTAATTTAAACCGAATGAAGTGGGGCGTCCATGATGAAAATAAGTAATATCGGATAAATCGCAGCAACTATGAACGATTGAAAATATTTGAAAAGATATATTAACATCTTCCAAATATCGTCCCGAATAGTA
>JAISXN010000191.1 GCA_031270525.1 Candidatus Symbiothrix sp.
CGATGATGGAATAAAGGATTGAACATGACCAATATACAAAGTTTTGTTTTCCCTTTCACAAAAGGCAAATCATACAAAGCTGCCAGGCTTGCACAAGAATCATCATGATACGAAGACGGTTGGCGTGAAAACATAATGTAATTTTTGATACACGAGCCGACTCCCGACCATGCATGTGTGCGCATCGGCCGGACATTAATCAAAGCTGTCGCCCGTTGGAAAACAGGATCATCCAAAACGCCTCTGTCTTTAACGCTGATATTTTCTTCACTAACGCCAACCTGAAGGACTTTTTCCCGCAGTATTTCATTGACTATTTCGGGAGTCGGAAATTTATTCCACACATTGGTTTTAATTCCAACCACATCCGAAGGTTTGATGATGGAGGCCCAAGCGTTTTTAGCGTCGGACTCTCCGGTAAGTTCGCAAATCGCTTTATCCAGCATCTGGTTGCTAATTGCCGTATCGGGTTGATTGCCCCCGGCAAACAGTTTTTGGTCGCGAATCAAAACAACTTTACTTTTTTTAGCTGCTTTGGTATCCGTTCCCCAAGCCCAGGATTCGAGCGGACTGTTCATCAGGATACTGCCGCCCACAGCCAATGTGGCTGTCTTCTTAATTAAATCACGTCGGGTAATAAGCTTTTCCATTTTTTTATATTTTACATGTTATTAAATGTAGATTTATACAATCCTTCCGTTTTTTCGCGGGAATTTCCATTGAAAATAGCGCCCAGTTTCTTCCCTTTTTTCCATACGGAAAACCAAGTGTTGTCTTCCAAGCGGACAAAAGGGTCAAGCGGATTCAATTCGGGAGCATATTTTTTCTGAAGTTGGTCGTATGCTTCCGAAGATTTTTCTTCATCGGGATATTCTACCAGAAGCAGATACGAGCGGTCGTTTGCATCGCCGTATTTGGCCGAGACTGCATTCGTATGTTCATCAATATTGAGAATATTATGATCGGCAATGAAATAATAGGCATTCAACCAAATGTAATGATGAAAATACAGGAAACCGGCGGGAACCAAATTTTCTTTCGGTAAGTCATTGATAATCGCAGGTGTTTTTCCCTTATTGGGAATCGACCGGTCTATTAATTCCGCCAGATATTTGATCGCTTTTTCGCTTTCCGGAACAACTTCCTGCGTATTGATAATCACAAAGTAACGATCTTTCCAAAACAGAATGAAATCGGGAAAACTTTGCGAACCTTGTCCGTAATCATATTCCTCTTTATCGCGGCTTTGCGTGTAAACACCGTAAGCGTTTCCGGGACTTGTCATTTCATAAATTTCCACCGTTACTTGCGGCAAGTTTTCTCCATTGTATTTACAACCGGTCATGCCGGCCAAGCCGTAGGAAAGATACAGTTCCGCGCCTCCGTTGATATAGTCGTACAACTCTTTTCCGGTATAATTCAACCGGTCGGTAGCATGGTAAGACCGGAATTGCTCCGGCAGACTATCCGCCGGAAATTGTTCCGCACTCGCTGAAAATGAACTTAAGCAATACATTATTCCCAATAAAAAATAAACCCTCATATTTTAATTTTATGTAACTGTCAAAATCCAAAATCCAATTGGTCCTGATCCACTTCCTTGATTTGCTCTTCTTCTTCTTTTTTTGCTATTTGATGTACTTCGACCGCCTGAATATTAATCGCTTTCACCGGTCGCACTGGACAAATCGACTCGCAACCCCCGCAACCGATGCATAATTCGTCATACACATGAGGCAAAGTCAGAGCGCCTTCAAAAGGTTCCATTTTCACCGCCCTTGTCGGACAGTGTTCCGAACAAGCGCCGCATGAAGTATGGTCGGTATAAACGACGCAACGCTCTATGTCAAATCGAGCGATTCCGATTTGAGTTACCGATTTTTCTTCAGACGTTAATCTATGAATTGCGCCGTTCGGACAGATTTCCGAGCAAACCGTACATTCGTAATTACAAAAAGCCGATTCGTAAAACGTCAAATGCGGTTTAAAAGCGTAATCCCATCCGAAGTTGAATCCCGCAGGTTTAAGAATTTGTTGCGGACAATGCGTAATGCACAAATGGCAAGCCGTACAATGCTTTTTGAAATGCGCCAGACTTTTTGAACCCGGAGGCGTAATCGGCGTCAGTTTCGGAAAGTCCGTTATTTCGCCTTTTTTCGCCCAAGCCGGAATAAACGGAAGCGTCGCTATCGCGCCCGCGCTTGTCAAAAGGAAAGAACGGCGGGAATGGGAAGGTACGCGGTACACGGTGCACGGTTCACGATAGGGGACACAAGATTTGTTTTCTATGTCGTGCACCGTGTACCGTGCACCGTGTACCCAACGATATTTTATTCCATTGACTTTGCATCTGTCCAAACAATTGAAACAGGCTACGCAACGAGAATTATCCACCGTTTTTTCTTTGCTGCCGATACATTGCGACTTACAAGCTTTTTCGCATAATCCGCAACTCGTACATTTTGAATGGTCTAAAGTAATTCTGAAAACGGAAAATTTCGAAATCAGTCCGAGCAACGAACCGACCGGACAAATCGTATTGCAAAACAAACGTCCTCTGAGAAGCGCCATTATGCCGGTAACCAGTAATGCGACAACTGCAATTATCAAAGAAAGACTTGTAACGGTATAAATCGTCACATGATAAAAATCGTAATTGTTGAACGACAATGCAATCCGGTTCACCAGGTTGTTTCCTTCCATCACTACCGGACGAAAAAGATTGACCGCAATCCGTCCGAAATTGCTGTAAGGGTCTAAATACAAAAGCGGTACGCTAATGCCGAAAATCAGGAATACAACACAAAACGCCAACAAGGAATATCGCAGAACCGTTTGCGGTTTTGCATAAGCAAACCAACGTCTTTTTTTGTTTTTCTTCTTTCCTCTCCTTGTAAACCAGGTAATTATATCTTGCAGAATGCCCAACGGACAAATCACGGAGCAATAAAGCCGTCCGAAAAAAAAAGTCAGCAAAAACAAACCAATCAAAATACCTGCGCTTCCCACTAAAATAGCCGGCACAATTTGGATATGAGCCAATCCGTGCAGCGACTGAGGTAAAATATTCGCGAAATCACAGAAATAAAGAAATAAAGGAATAAAAATCAACAAAGCCAATACAACCCTGACTGTTTTCAGAATACCAAATTTCATAAATAATTGAGAATTGAGAATTGAGAGTTGAGAATTGAGAATGATGAATTGATAATTCTCAATTCTCAACTCTCAATTCTCAATTTATATTTTGATTCTTTTTACATTCAATTTGTCAATGCTTTGTGTGCCTAATTTCAGTTTTTCTCCATTTGCGATATGGCCTACTTTCTTGATATCCATGGGTTGAACCTGATTGAAAAGACCGATGGCAGCCGTATCGGCAGCGACAATATCTTTGGAAACAATGAGCGTTTTCAGCACGCTTGTATCGGAAATCGAACGACCTTGCGGTCCGTTTTTACGCATGCAGCGGTAAGCGTCGACAATGTTCAAGGCCGGTTTTTTTGTCCATGTGCAAAGGTCGGCAATACATTGCTGCAAGTTATTGGCGTGAAAATAAGGTCTGTCCCAGACAATACCCATGTAATTTTTCATCGCAATAGACATTTGCGCACCGTCGTGATTTTTCAGTACAGGCACATTAAACCAGACATCGGCTTCCAGCAATGCCTGATGTATCCTGGTCGATTTCAGAATGCGGGCTTGTGGAAGCTTAATTTCTTTGTAATACACTTCGTCATTAGCGGGAACAACAGTTGCACCTGCCGCTTCGGCCGCTTTTTTAATACCGGAATTTTCGTAGCATTTTTGCCAGTTATCGCAAGTATGGTCGAAAACGGTCACTTTTTTGGCGCCCGCTTTGAGACATTGTTCTATTAACGCTTTTACCAATTCGGGATTGGTATTGGCTGCAAAATCAGGTCTTTTGTCCCAGCCGATATTGGGTTTAATAACGACACTTTGTCCTTTCTTAACGTATTTCCCGATGCCGCCCATTTCCTGCAAAGCCCTGTCTAAAAGTTGAGCCGGTTCGCCGCCCATCACAGCGACCATATCGGGAACTGCTTCCACCATCACAGTATTTGTTTCCATCGCTGCCTGCAACTTATCGAATGTCAATGCTGCAACACTTAATGCTGCACTTGTCCTTAAAAAATCGCGTCTTTTCATCTTCTAATCCCTGTTTTTAAATAAAATTCCTGCAATATTACTGAAAATATTTTGAAAATTTTGTATAAATGTTACTAATTTTTCGTATTACATAACACTTTTAATCTTTTTTCGTCATCTATAACAGAATTTTGTTTTACC
>JAISXN010000164.1 GCA_031270525.1 Candidatus Symbiothrix sp.
ACGATTGCGGCGCCATGGGCGCCAGCCTGATAGAGCTTTATCTGACCGACAAAAAGCCTGCATACAAAGCATATATTGACGCCGCCACCGAACACATCATGAAAAAGCAGATGCGCCTGGCGGACGGTATTTTCTCGCGTCCCCATCCGCACAACGGCACCGTTTGGGCCGACGACCTTTACATGAGCGTCCCCTTTCTGGCGCGAATGGGCGTTCTGACCGGCAAACGGGAGTATTTCGACGAAGCCGTCAACCAGGTCATCCTGTTTAACAAGTATCTTTTCGACGAACGCACCGGCCTGATGTGGCATTGCTATTACGGCGATATTAAGGTAAACGGCGGGGCTTTCTGGGGACGCTGTAACGGATGGATGATGATGGCTACGACAGACTTATTGCAATTGTTGCCCGCCAACCATTCCCGCCGCAGCGAAGTGATTGCCCTGTTGCAACGTCAGATACGGAATACCGCCCAATATCAAAGCCCAACCGGACTTTGGCATCAGGTACTGAACAAGGAAGATTCGTACCTTGAAACTTCCTGTACGGCAATGTTTACCTATTCCGTGGCATTGGCCGTAAACAACGGATGGATCGACCGGCGGTATCAATCCATCGCACTTGCCGGATGGAAAGGCATTTTGACGCAAATCACCCCGGAAGGAGCTGTTACCAATATCTGTCAGGGAACAGGCATCGGCAATGATATTAAATTTTATTACGACCGTCCCGCTCCATACAACGATATTCACGGATTGGGCGCTGTCTTTCTTGCCGGATTAGAGGTGAAAAAGTTACTGAAAGAATGATTTATGAAAATTTATTTGTTTCTTTGTAAGTGAAAAGCAAATATTATGAGAAATTTATTTTTTATTGCAGGCTTATTAATAAGCATCAACATTGCGGCGCAGTGGAAGCCCGCCGGAGATAAAATTAAAACAGTATGGGCAGACCAAATCGACCCGCAGAACGTACTGCCCGAATATCCGCGTCCCATCCTGGAACGCCGGGACTGGCAAAACCTGAATGGTCTTTGGGATTATGCCGTTTTGCCGGCAGGACAGGCCGAACCTGGCGTTTTTGACGGGAAAATATTAGTGCCTTTTGCTGTCGAATCCAGCCTTTCCGGCGTACAGAAAGAAGTCGGGAAAGACAATGAATTATGGTATAAACGGACTTTCACTGTTCCTTCCGCATGGAAAAACAAAAATATTCTCCTGCATTTCGGCGCGGTCGACTGGAAAGCCGACGTTTTTATCAACGATGTTAAAATCGGGACGCACACCGGAGGTTACACGCCGTTTTACTTCGACATAACGCCGTTCTTGAAATCCGGCGAACAAAAATTAGTTGTCAGGGTATGGGACGGAACGAATAGCGGTTATCAGCCGCGCGGCAAACAGGTTTCCAAACCCGAAAGCATCTGGTACACGTCGGTTACCGGAATCTGGCAAACCGTCTGGTTGGAACCGGTGAATGAAAAGCATATTGCCGCCGTCAAAACCGTTCCAGATATCGACAAGAGCCGCCTGTCCGTTCAGGTGGATGCACCTTCCGGCATCGTAGAAGTGAAAATAACGGACGGGAGAACGATCGTCGCATCGGCAAAAGCCGTTGCCGGCCAAACTTTGGAACTGCCGATACCGGACGCTAAACTCTGGTCGCCGGAATCGCCCTTCCTGTACGATATGGAAATCAGCCTGTTCCACAACGGTAAATTGACCGACAAGGTGAAAAGCTATTGCGCCATGCGGAAAATCTCTACGAAACGGGATACACATGAAATCGTTCGTTTACAGTTAAACAATAAGGATTATTTTCAATTCGGTCCCTTAGATCAAGGCTGGTGGCCCGACGGATTATACACCGCGCCCACGGATGAAGCATTGCTCTACGACATCCGGAAAACCAAAGATTATGGTTTCAATATGATTCGGAAACACGTGAAAGTGGAACCTGCCCGCTGGTACACCCATTGCGACCGCATCGGGATTCTGGTCTGGCAGGATATGCCGAGCGGCGACCGTTCACCACATTGGCAAAGTCACCATTATTTCACAGCAAGCGAATTGCAGCGTTCTCCCGAATCGGAAGCCAACTATCGCAAAGAGTGGAAAGAAATCATCGACTATCTGTATTCCCAGCCGTCAATAGTCATCTGGGTGCCGTTTAATGAGGCTTGGGGACAATTCAAGACGCCCGAAATCGCCGAATGGACGAAAACGTACGATCCTTCCCGTTTGGTGAATCCGGCCAGTGGCGGAAATTTCTATCACACGGGCGATATCCTGGATTTGCATAACTATCCCGGACCGGCCATGTATCTGTACGATCCCGAAAGAGCCAATGTGCTGGGCGAATACGGCGGCATCGGCCTGGCGCTGGAAGGACATCTCTGGCAACCGGATAGAAATTGGGGGTACGTACAGTTCAAAAATTCGGACGAAGTCACAAAAGAATACATCAAATATGCCGGACAATTGAAAAATTTCATCAAAAACGGGTTCTCGGCAGCGGTTTATACGCAAACTACCGATGTGGAAATAGAAGTAAACGGATTAATTACTTATGACCGGAAGGTAATCAAATTGGACGAGGAGCGGGTGAAAAAAATAAACAGGGAAATATGTCGTATGCTTGAATGACGTCCAACGAAAAAAACGATTTGTTTCATAGCGAGCCGTAAGTGTATTTTTTATACCACTTACGGCTTATTATAAAAAGTTTTTAGTCTTTTATTCAGCCGTAACGATATTTTTTTATATCTTTGCAGAAAAATTTATTGTTATGCTGATAGGAAGAAAGCGAGAACAACAAGAACTTCAGGATATTCTTGAGTCGAAGCAATCCGAATTTGTAGTTGTATTCGGGCGAAGAAGAGTTGGAAAAACATACTTAATTCGCGAGTTTTTTCACAACGATTTCACTTTTTACCATACAGGAATGGCCAATGAAGACGGGAAAAGTCAATTAACCGCTTTTAATTATTCGCTCAATCAGTATGGCAAAAAGAAATATACCAAAGCAAAAACTTGGTTTGACGCTTTTGGTCAGTTGCGCGAATTACTTGAAAACACCGCGACAAACGATAAAAAAATTGTTTTTATAGACGAAATGCCTTGGTTGGATACGCCAAAATCGGGATTTATTTCGGCGCTTGAATTTTTTTGGAACGCTTATGCTTCGGCACAAAAAGACGTTATTCTAATCGTTTGCGGTTCCGCGTCTTCGTGGATTGTAAATAAACTGCTGAACAATCACGGCGGCTTGCACAATCGTGTAACAAGACAAATTTACCTTAATCAATTCACGCTGAAAGAATGTGAGCAATTTTATTTGGCAAGCGGAATTGAATTAAATCGCTATCAAATAGTCGAATCGTATATGATTTTTGGCGGTATTCCGTATTATTTATCTTTATTGAAAAAGCAATTTGGACTATCTCAAAATGTTGATTTATTGTGCTTTAACAATAATGGGAAACTGGTTAGTGAATTTGATAATCTTTACGCCTCTTTGTTTCGTAATCACGAAAATCATATTGCTGTTATTGGCGCTTTAAGTAAAAAAAACAAAGGATTAACCCGGCAGGAAATAATTGATATTACAAAAATTTCGGAAGGAGGTAATTTAACAAAAGTGCTGAAAGATTTGGAAATCAGTGGGTTTATAAGAAAATACCGGTCGTTTGGGAAAAAAGAACGCTACATGCTGTATCAATTAATGGATTTTTTCACGTTGTTTTACTATAATTTTATGGAAAACAGCAGCAATGACGAAAATTTTTGGACAAATTTTTTGGAAAATGCCCGCCATCGCGCTTGGTCTGGTTATGCTTTTGAGCAGGTTTGCCTGGCTCATGTTCGCCAAATAAAGCAAAAATTGAGCATTGCAGGCGTAATCTCAAATATCAGTTCGTGGAAATACAACGGTTCTGACAACGGGGCGCAAATTGACCTCGTAATTGACAGAGCGGATAATGTAATCAATTTGTGTGAGATAAAATATGCAAATTCATTGTTTGAAATTGATAAGGATTATGACGAAAATCTGCGAAATAAGAAAGTTATTTTTAGAGCTAAAACAAAGACAAACAAAGCATTACATCTAACAATGCTAACAACTTACGGTGTAAAACATAATTCTTATTGGGGTAATATTCAATCGGAAGTAACGCTTGACGATTTATTTCAATAGTGAATAAAATTAACAAAATATGCCGATAGCGGGCCGTAACTGTATTTTTTATACCACTTACGGCCCGCTATCGGTTAATTTTTTTCAAATGCTGCAAGATACGCTCAAGACAACCCCAAACGATACAAAGGGAAAAAAGAAGAATCCGGCAAACCGTTCCGGTATTTGTCATAGACAAGCCGGTTGTATGTTTCCCTGTCATGAACGTAACGCCAAATTCTGAACGGGAAGTGCAAATGAGAAAACCGCGATTTAAATTCAAACAAAGTATCATGGTTACCCCCAAAACCGCCGCCTAAATGTAAGTAATTCCTGTTTTTTTCTATTCCATAAATCCGGATTTGGTCTAAAATGTATTTCAACGGGCTTAAATACAGATAATCGTTACATGTAGCATTCAAATGCGCCTGAATAATTCCGTCGCAATCGGTAAAAAGCGAACCGCTGACTATTTTGTCCCCATAATAAGCCACATACAAAGTTGAAGGCAATGTTTTGAGAAAATGAAAGAAGTAATCTTTGTCGAAAAAATAGATTTGTGAAGCGTGAACGCGTTTCATCGTTTCGGTGTATATCTTGACGAAAGCTTCTATCTCCGTTTGGGTTTCGGCTTTTTTTACCGCCAAACCTTTTCTTTTCAACCGGTTAATGGCAGTTCTCAACGAGCGGGCATATTGTCGTCTTTGTTCGTTTTCGGGAAGATTCAAATCAATAGCAACCGTAGCGCCCATATCGAGCGTATTGCCTATCCCGTCCAAAATTTCCTCCTGAACCGGAAACAACGGATGCAAACGGGAAAAAACGGATACAACCGAATTTTCATCGAAAAAGTGAAGCAAATCTTGGTGAAATGCAGCAATTGATTTCCGATCCGGCTGTTTGGTATTAGCCAATGGCCCCGAATAACCGTAAACCGATGTAATATCGTTGTATTTCGTACCTTCAATGCGCCTGAGAATAATGGGAAGCGCAAAAGCAGATGTTTTATCCGAATAATGCAACAGAAGCGGAACGCCCGATTTATCCAATTGATGATATTCGTCCAAATGATAAAAATCAAAATTATTCATGGACTGAATGATTTCATTCCATTGCGCCTTATTTTCCGATGTGATAATAGTAAGCATTGGTTAATATGCGTTTTTTTCTCCTTTAAACATATTCAGCACGGTAACAAACAGGATTTTCAAATCCAACAGGAAAGTCCAGTTTTCGAGATACCATACGTCATATTTCACCCGGTCTTCCATTTGCTTGGTGGTTTTGGTTTCGCC
>JAISXN010000170.1 GCA_031270525.1 Candidatus Symbiothrix sp.
GCTCCCGGAAATGTTTTTACTGCTTTTTCTATGAGTTCCCAGTTCGGATTGTTTTGCGAAACGCTTACCGTCAGCGGAGTTTTAGCAGTGTGTGCGGCAATCATTACCAAAAGAATATCGGCCGGATTGTCATTGTTATTTATACGGAATCCCATATTTTTCAGCGGCAAATAACGGAAAATATTTTCTTCGCCATAGATATGGCTGACGTCTTTTGCTTGCGAAAATTCATCGTCCCAAGCTTGTTGATAGCTCGCGTATCCGAAATTGACGCGATCTTTATCTTTTTCATCGGTAGTCCAATCACTCAAGGGCGTCGATTGCGGAGCTTCCGTGATTTCATTTTCGGAAAATTCCACAAAACAGGAAACGTAATTCGGACCTCCGGCTTTGATACCGCCTCCAAACGCGGAACGTTTCATCCCGCCGAACGGTTGGCGGCGGACAATAGCGCCCGTAATACCACGGTTGATATACAGGTTTCCCGCTTCGATACTGTTTCTCCAAAGCGTTTGTTCGGCTTCGTTCAGACTTTGCAGACCGGAAGTCAAACCATATTCCGATGCGTTGGCGAATTGGATTCCCTGTTCCAAATTGTCGATACAAACAACCGACAGCAACGGCGCAAACAATTCGGTCCTAAATGTATAGCTACCCGGTTTAACACCCCATTTGACGGTCGGTTTAAGAATATAGTTCTTACCATCTGTAAATTCGGGGGCGACTAACCAGGATTCGCCCGGTTCCAAATGGTCAATGGCGTATTGTAATTTACTGTTGTGATTGTCAATCATTGGACCGACGTAGTTCATCGTGTCCCAGACGCTTCCCGTACGCAAACTGGTCACAGCGTCTTTCAGTTTCGCTTTGAACGTTTCGTCGTTGTAGGTTTTTTTATCGATCAGGAGCAGAGAACAAGCCGAACATTTTTGTCCGGCATTGCTAAACGCAGATGTTACAACGTTTAAGATAGCATGATCCTGGTCGGCTTGATCCGTGATGATCATGGCGTTTTTTCCGCCGGTTTCGGCAGCGAGCGGGGTCCTCGGACTGTTTGCCAACAAACGGAAAGCCGTATCGGTTCCGCCTGTCAGGATGATGTGTTTGACGGAAGGGTGAGCGGTCAGGTAGTTCAGCGAAGTGCGTTCGGCAGGACAAACAACTTGCAAAGTGTCTTTCGGAACGCCGGCTTCCCAGAAACATCTGGCAAATTCCCAGGCAACAGGGAGCGCTACGGTAGCCGGTTTCAGGATGACCGTATTTCCGCAAGCCAAAGCTGCTGCTACGCCTCCCACCGGAATGGCCATGGGGAAGTTCCAGGGCGGAATTACCAGGATAATTCCTTTCGGTTGACGTTTTACGGTTTTCAGTTCATCGAAAGCATTCATTGAAACAGGATAAAAACGGCAGAAATCAATCGCTTCCGAAACTTCTATATCTCCTTCGGTGAATGTTTTACCGGTGATAGCCGCCATACAGCCAATCAAATCGCCTCGTTTGGCGGAAAGTTTATCGGCAACCCGGTGCAAAATGGTATTGCGTTTCTCAAGGGATGTTCTGCGCCAAAGCGGAAGGTCTTTTTCGGCAACGGCAATGATTTCTTTTACCTGATCCAAAGTGGATAAATTGGCTTCGCAAAAAGTCACGGCGTCGTTACGACTGCGGTCTTTGTAAAGTTTTTTATTTTCTGTAATCAATTCTTTTCGACCGATTTGCACAGGCACGACAAAATTTTTCTCATTGACGGCCGTACTCCATTTTTTCAAAATCTCCAAAGCCCATTTCCGGTTTTGCGGCAAATCCAAATCGGTATCGGGTTCGTTAGCGAATACCCTCTGGGGGGTTGGGGGAGTAGTGGGCTGGGGGACATTCCTGTCCTGTGTCCGGAAAGGCTCCGTATGGACGGTATCTTTCAGATTATAAGCTTCTATGAATTGCTGGGCTAAAAAATCCCATTGCGGACTATCCAATTGTAAATTAAAAGTATAACTCAGGAAATTTTCCTTACCGGTATTTTCGTCCAGACGGCGCACGAGGTAAGAAATGGCATTCAGAAAATGGTTGGCTTTCACAACCGGTGTATAAAGGATAATGTTTTTTTGCAGTTTCCGCATCACGCGCGGGAGATTATTAGCCATTCCTTCCAACATTTCGAAAGTGACATATTCCGAAACGCCGTTTTTCTCAGCCAAAAGGTGAGCGTATGCAATGGTGAAAAAGTTATGCGAAGCGACGCCGATCCGGCAAGCTACGGCATTTTCGGGCAACAGGGCCGTATCGAGGATATGCAGGTAGTTGGCGTCCACTTCGACCTTGGTTCTTTGAACCGGGCACGGCCATCCGCGCAGGGATGACACAATGCTTTCCATCTGCAAGTTAGCGCCTTTTACCAAACGCATTTTGATGGGAGCGCCGCCTTCGGTCACCCGTTTTTTAGCAAAATCGAGCAAACGTTTCTGGAAACCGGAAGCATCCGGAAGATAAGCCTGTACAACGATTCCCGCCGGATAATCCTTAAATTCGGGACGGCTCAGGACTTCCATGAAAACTTCGAGCGTCAGTTCCGTATCCTTGTATTCTTCCATGTCGAGGTTGACAAATTTGGCTTGTTTTTGTCCTTGAGCATCCGTATAAGGATTGTCAATGGCTTTTTGGTAAATAGTAGCGACCAAATCGCTCAGTTCCCTTTTATTTTGTTCATAGCTCAAAGCATGAATCTGAGCGTAAATTCCCGACAGTTTGATGGATATGTAATTGATATCCGGTTCTTCCAAGGCTTTCAGGTAGTGTTTGTAGCGATGTTCAGCTTCGGCATCGCCCAAAACGACTTCGCCGAGCAGGTTAACATTTTGTCCGATTTGGCTTTGCTTGCGTTCTTCGAGGTGTTTTGTTAATTTCGGCCGTTCTTCGGCAATGATGATTTTGTTGGTTTCCTGACGTAGTTTATATTTGAATATCGGCATCGCAATAAATGGGAATAAGTATCCGCCGGCTAAATAGAGCTTGATCAGTAGCTGGTCGAAAGAGTTGAAAAAGTCGGGAATACCGTATTCTTTAAGCAATTGTCTTACCCGTCGATTCAGGCGGCCATTGTTGCGAATTTGCGAAGATTCGTCAAGCATTTTCGACAAAAAAGTTTTATACTGAGG
>JAISXN010000089.1 GCA_031270525.1 Candidatus Symbiothrix sp.
ATAAGAATATACGCCGGATAAGCCGGCGTCGATAGCGGCTTGTGCAATGGCTTCATCGCCTAAAAAAAGTTGTTTGTTCATTATTTATTTCTATGATAAATATTTTTACTGAAAGATTACGGAATTACAAAGATAATAAAAAAATCCGGAATTATTTTTGGAGTTTTAAAAAAGCATTTTTAATGAACTCATTGTCATTCCTGCAAAAGCGGGAATCTCATGTGAGTGCGTACGGATTATCAGGAGGCGCACAAGTAGGCGCAAAAGTTCAAATGAAATTCGGTTTATGTAATAAAAAAACATTATTTTTGCAACATGAAACCGTTTTATATACTTTCAATCCTGCTGATTTTCTGCGCTTCCGGCACAAAAACATCAGCCCAGAATACTTTCAAATCGAGTATTCCCCCGTATGCCGTAGATAAAGGAGATTCGATGAAAGTACTGGTTATGAATGACATATACGTTTACCCACCCCAAATGTACAGAAACTTTTCGGAAGATGCAAAATATCAAAAAATGGTGCGGGACGTAAAAAAAACTTTACCTTATGCCAAAATGATTTATACGACGCTTATCGAAACTTACGAATACATCATGACTATGCCGTCGGAAGAGGAACGGCAAAAACATCTGTCACGCATGGAAAGTGATTTATTCAAAGAATATAAACCGGTACTCAAAAAAATGTCCTTATCCCAAGGAAAATTGTTAATAAAATTGATAAATCGTGAGTGTAACCAGACTTCCTTCGAGTTGGTGAAAGCTTTCTTAGGTTCTTTCCGCGCGGGATTTTGGAATATTTTTGCCGGAATGTTTGGAGCCAGCCTTAAATCGACATGGGAACCCGAGGGCCGGGACGCCGCTACCGAACGAATCGTGGAAATGGTTGAGATGGGATTACTTTAATGTTAAATATCAATATTTTTCCTGACTTCCGTTTGCATATTTCAAAACATTATACTACCTTTGTCCACTCAATTCTTTAAGGGTCAGTCAAGTGAAAGAGTGTTTCTTTCCACCCCCGGAAATAACCTGTAAAGTTATAACAGATGTACGTAATTGTAGATATTCAGGGTCAACAATTTAAAGTTGAAAAGGACCAGAAGTTGTTTGTTCACCGCCTCAAAGGCGAAACAGGCGAAATAGTAGAATTTGATAAAATTCTTTTTGCCGATAACGACGGTTCGGTAACAGTAGGCGCTCCTGTAATTGAAGGCGCAAAAGTGGTAGCAGAAATTGTAAATCCCTTGGTAAAAGGAGATAAAGTACTGATTTTCCACAAAAAAAGGAGAAAAGGTCACCGCAAATTGAACGGTCACCGTCAACAATTTTCTCAAATCGTGATTAAAGAAATTCAAGCTTAATTCGTTAAAATCTTAGAAAAATGGCACATAAAAAAGGAGTCGGTAGTTCAAAGAACGGACGCGAATCGCATAGTAAACGGTTAGGCGTTAAAATTTTCGGCGGTGAAATCTGCAGGGCAGGTAATATTCTCATCCGCCAAAGAGGAACCCAACATCATCCGGGTTTGAATGTAGGAATCGGTAGAGATCATTCATTATATGCATTGATTGACGGTCGGGTTACATTCAAAAAGAAAAAAGACGACAGGTCATACGTATCGGTTGAGCCGCTGTTTGTGGAAGTATAATTTAGAAAGAAAGAATTAAGCGCTTATTTCGTTTCTAAACAACTCCGTCAGCAAATCCACTGATATCGTTGCTCCGGCTCTGGCCGAGGTCGAGTATAAAAGAACGATTTCGACGTCTTTGGCGGCTATTTGCACAGAAGTTCGTAATGGTCTTTTTCCTTTTGGAATCCGGAAATCAATATCATGAAGTGCAAGATATGATTTAAACCAGCCGATGGCGCTTGATTTTCCGGCGCTGCTGGTAAAAATGATTTTCCGAAGGGACGGATTTTCTTCCAATATTTCGAAAATATCCATATACTCTACGATTTCGAGGTTTTCGTCCGACGAACTTCCGTCTGTTCGCCGAATGATTTTACCCATGTCGGATACCCCTACCCTCAATCGGTTCAAAATATTTTTCCTTTCTTCGACGGCTTTTTCTCCCGAAAAATATTGCAAAGGTTTTCCGGCAATCCGGGCCATGATTCTCCAGAAATAATTGTTTTTATTCGGATAAAAGAAATCGTATGACCAATTCCGAAGCGTAGGAGGGAAAGTTCCGATAATGATACTTTTAGCTCCTGCGGGAACGTACCAATTCCAAGGATGAATTTCTTCACACATTGATTTTAATTGTTTTTATAAAATACAAATATAGGTGAAAAAACGAAATTATTTAAATAATATCAGTATATTTGTTCTTGAATAAAGCAATAAATTTTTATGCCTGTATTAAGCCATTTTTTGGGAATCATTATTACCATGTATTTTAATGATCATAATCCCCCGCATTTTCATGCGAAATATAATGAATATCGGGCGGAAATTGCCATATCCAATTTATCTGTTAAAGAAGGAAATTTGCCTCCCCGAATCTTAGGACTTGTGATGGAATGGGCGGAATTACACAAACAAGATTTGATGAATAATTGGATTTTACTTAAAGAAACTGGAAATTACGAACAAATAGAACCATTAATATAAGGAGGAATTGTATGATATGGGTTGTAAATGCAAAAAAAGTGGCAGGAAAGTACGAAATTCAATTGGAATTTAACAATGGACTAATCGGTGTACTTGACTTTCGGAAAATTCTTGAGAATGATCACAGAACCATTATCAGGGAATTGTTAAATGAAGACATGTTCAATACTTTTTCTGTTGCGTATGATACTTTATGCTGGGAAAATGGAGTAGATTTTGCACCTGATTATTTGTACGAGCAGGTTTTAACCCACAAACAAGTGGCTTAAAATTTTATGAAACAATCCGTACAAATTTTCATCCTGATCCTGAGCTACTGCTTCTCGGCCGGTTGTTCCGGAAAGAAAACCTGCGGAGAAGAAGTTTCCGGCTTTAAAATCAGTCGGAGCGATACCGAATTATTCAATTATTTATCTAAAAACGGGCCGGATAACATTCTGAAAGTTGATACCGGTTTTTTGAATGTTATGGGCGAAAAAGTAATTCATATCGGACGAACCGATTCGACCGGATTTTACGAACGGCTGAAAAAGTTTTTCTCCGAACCGGCATTGATGGGTCTTTACCGGAGTGAACAAGAACAATTTGCCGATATTCAAACTTTAACGAATGAAGTAGCTTACGGATTAGCTGTTCTACTGAAAGAATTTCCAAACCTCAAGCGACCGCAAGTCTATATGCATGTTTCGGGACTAAATCAAAGCGTAATTGTGACCGACGAAATTTTATCTTTATCGGCAGATAAATATTTAGGTGCCGATTATCCTCTGTATCAGCAATTTTTCTATGATTATCAACGGCAACTAATGACTCCCGACCGGATAGCGCCCGATTATTTGCTGGGCTTTATGATGGCTAATTTGCCGTTTAAGGGAAAAGACGATGTTTTATTGGATAGAATGTTGTACGAAGGGAAGTTACGATATATTCTTTCCCAGCTTTTACCCAACCGTCAAGTTTGGGAATTTACAGGTTACAACGAAACCCAATATTCGTGGTGCAATAACAACCGGAAAAAAATCTGGAAAACGATTTTGGAAAACCAGCATTTGTTCACCGCCAATTATATGACTACTACTCAATACTTAAAGGATGCTCCCTACACTTCTTTCCTTCCTGTCGAATCGCCGGGAAGGGTTGGTATCTGGCTGGGTTACCAGATAATTACTTCCTATATGAAGCAAAATCCCGACACCGGTTTCCGGGAATTAATGGATTTAACCGATTATCAGGATTTGCTCAAGCGTTCGAAATATAAACCTTAAAAAAGTTCCTTCTTGATTTGATCGACGTAATCAAGTTTTTCCCAGGTAAACAATTCGACTTTCACCTCAATGGGTTGCGTATAACGCGAAGAAAATGTTTTAACGACAGTTTGCGGTTCGCGTCCCATGTGTCCATAAGCAGCGGTTTCCAAATAAATGGGTTTACGGAGTTGGAGTCTTTCTTCAATGGCTTTGGGACGCATATCAAAAATTTTGTCCACTTTTTTTGCAATTTCACTGTCGGAATAAGCGACCTTGCTTTTCCCGTAAGTATTGATGAAAATATTCATCGGTTCGGCAACACCAATGGCATAAGCCACTTGCACAAGTATTTCGTCGGCAACGCCTGCCGCTACCAGATTTTTTGCAATATGGCGAGCCGCATAAGCAGCCGAACGGTCAACTTTCGAAGGGTCTTTTCCCGAGAATGCGCCACCGCCATGAGCGCCTTTTCCGCCATAAGTATCCACAATAATTTTCCTGCCGGTCAATCCCGTATCTCCGTGAGGCCCGCCGATAACAAATTTTCCCGTCGGATTGACATGATATTTGATGTCTTCTCCGAATAATGCCTGAACGCTTTCCGGATATTGGGCTTTTACGCGAGGAACCAAAATACGGATAACGTCTTCCCTGATTTTATTCTGCATAGCCTTGTCGCTGTCGAACTCATCGTGCTGGGTAGAAATAACAATCGTGTCGATTTTTTCAGGCGTACCGTTATCGTTGTATTGAATCGTAACCTGCGATTTGGCGTCCGGACGCAAATACGGCATCAGGTGTAACTCTGTTTTACGGATTTTCGTCAATTCGATCAGCAGGGAATGAGCCAAATCAAGCGGCAAAGGCATGTAATTGGACGTTTCATTGGTTGCGTAACCAAACATCATGCCTTGATCGCCGGCGCCCTGGTTGAGCGGGTCTTCCCGTTCCACTCCACGGTTAATATCGCCCGATTGCTCATGAATAGCGCTTAAAATCCCGCAGGATTCGGCTTCGAACCGGTATTCGCTTTTGGTATAACCTATTTTTCGTATAACGCCGCGGACTACTTCCGGAATATCCACGTATGCCGTTGATTTTACTTCTCCACCTAAAACGACTTGTCCGGTAGTCGTTAAAGTTTCACATGCAACTTTGGATTGCGGATCATAGGCTAAAAACTGGTCCAATAATGCGTCGGAAATCTGATCCGCTACTTTGTCGGGATGGCCTTCCGAAACGGATTCGGAAGTAAATAAATAACTCATAATATAAACTGTTTTAAAAATAAAAAAATCTGATAATTTTTATCAGAAACGCAGGAGAAATTTGCAGAAATAACCTTACCGGTTTTTAGCATTTTTTACCGTGGTTGCAAGCATACAAATTTGTCCACATTTCTAATCCGGGGCAAAGGTAATGAAAAATTATCGGATAAACAAATATTTTTGCTAAATCAACAAAATAATCCGTATATTTACATTATCTTTGTTTATTCTTAATTTTTTACAGCATTGAAGAAGTCACTGAAAAATACTGTATTTTTGGGCATATTCTGTTTTTACTCATTGTATTTCCTCGTTGCACAGGATTTTAGATACGGTCTTGGATTCAATTCATTTGAAGTTGTTCAGGAAAAACGTACAAGTTTAAATCTTTCCCCGTCCAAACCGTTTTCATTTCCCGACGGATTCTCTTTGTCTTTTGATATTTGTTATCAGTCTCTTCCGGATTATAATTTCGGATATGTGTTTCGTATGATTGGACAAAACGACCAGCATATTGATTTTTTACTTACCCCGCAAAATTTAACCGTAGTCAATTCTTCCGGTAAAATATTGGCAGACTGTCCTTTGAAAGAAATCAGCGGAATTTATCCTTCATTTTTCCCTTTTTCGATTCTGCTTGATATAAAAAATAACCGCATGGATATTTCCATCGGCGAAAAGAAGTTTTCCCCCACGATTAATTATATCAAAGATTTCAAAGAAGTGAATATCGTTTTCGGGAGGTGTAATTATTCACAATTACAGACAAGCGACGTTCCGAACATCATCGTTAAAGATATCCGTATTAACGACCTTAAAGGTGAACCGCTGTTCCATTGGAAGCTTTCCAAACATACTTCGGAAAGCGTTAACGACGAACTGAAAAAACATCCGGCAACAGTCGAAAATCCCGGATGGCTGCTGGATGACCACGCTATATGGCAAAAGCGAATCAGTTTCAATGCGTATAAAAATCCTCAAATTGCCGGTAATCCCGATGAAAACTGCATTGCCGTTTTCGATAAAGAATACTTTTATATCTATAATACTCAAACTCATAACTTGACTAAAAGCAAGATTTCTTCCGGCATTCCGCATAGCGATCTTGCAAATCAAATCGTTTACAATCCTTTGGATAAACAGTATTATTCTTATTGTTTCAATTCTGAGAACGGAAAGGATGTAACCGCTTTCGATGCAACCGGAAAAATTTGGGAAAATTATGCTATAAAAGAAAAGGAGTTCGAATTCTGGCACCATAATAAACTGGTATTGAATCGTGACAGTTCTCTTTATCTGTTTGGAGGATACGGACATCACAAATACAAAAATTACATCAACAAATATTCGTTCAAAACTCAAACCTGGGAAAAATTACAATACAAAGGCCATCAGATTCAACCGCGTTACTTGAGCGGTTTGGGTAAGATAGACGAAAACCGGATACTCCTTTTCGGCGGTTACGGAAGCGAAACCGGCCAGCAGGAACTTTCGCCGCGCAATTATTACGATTTGTTTGAGATAGACCTTCGAAACATGACGACAAAAAAGATATGGGAACTCGGACGGCAAAAAAATCATTTTGTAGTAGCCAATTCAATGATAGTCGATACCTTGAATAAATATTTTTATGCCTTGTGTTTCCCTCAGCAAATATATCACACTTCGCTTTTCCTCGGTAAATTTTCTATGGAAAAGCCCGAATATGAAATCCTGACAAGTATTCCGTTCAATTTCAGAGATATATCTTCTTATGCCGATTTATTCCTGAATGAAAAAACGAACGAATTATCCGCCATTACTTATTCGTCCGAAACATCGGATTCGATGGCTACGGTATCCGTTTATTCGTTATCGTACCCACCACTAGCAGAAAGCGATATTCATCAAACTCCGAATGCGGAAAAATATCATGTTCCGACGATTTACGGCATTACAGCCCTCTTCTGTTTAGCCGGCCTGTACTTTATTTTCAGGAAGAAAAAGAATCCGGTTATTCTTTCCGTAAAAAATACCGGAACGGCAGAAGGAAAAGAATTTATCAGACCGGCCGGTAAAAAAGATAAAAAGCGGACAATCTGTTTATTCGGCGGATTCAGGGTGAATGATAAAAACGGTGTGGACATTACGTCGGAGTTTTCTCCATTGCTTAAACAATTGTTCCTGATTATTTTACTGAATACCTTGAAAGAAGACAGCAAAGGAATTTCATCGACTAAACTGAAAGAGACTTTATGGTTTGACAAAAGTCCGGAGAGCGCACGCAATAACCGGGGCGTTATGCTGAGCAAACTCCGGCAGATTTTTGAACAAATCGGTAGTATACATATTGAGAGCCAAAATTCCTATTGTTTTGTTGAATTCGGCGGTGATATTTATTGCGATTACTATGAAGCGCTTGTTTTGATACGGCAGTTAAAACAGAAAATAAACCGGAACAAAGAAGACGTCCTGAAGCTCATAAGCATTGTTTCCGGCGGGGAATTATTGCCCAACATTCAAATGGAATGGCTGGATACATTCAAAGCCGATTTTGCTAACGATTTGATAGACCTTTTTATAGATATTAACACACAAAAAAATCTGAATTTATCTTTGCAGGAATACGTCAATCTGGCAGATGCAATTTTGGTCCACGACACATTAAACGAGGATGCGCTGAAACTAAAATGTTCCGCATTGGTAAAAATGGGGAAAAACGGGCTTGCCAAATCCGTTTACCTTTCTTTTACGAAGAAATACACTCATTCCTTAGGGACTAAATTTAAGTATTCTTTTGAAGAAGTCGTTTCCTGAGAACAAATGAAGCGTTACGTACACCGATATTCAAATATTATCGCTTACTTTGCATTATGCTTTTACCCTATTTACACAAAAATTTGATTGAAGCCGGTTGCGACGAAGCCGGACGAGGTTGCCTTTCCGGCGCGGTTTTTGCGTCAGCCGTTATCCTGCCGCCGGATTTTAGATGTGAAGAATTGAACGATTCCAAACAATTATCCGAAAAACAACGCGATGCTTTGCGTCCGATCGTCGAAAAAGAAGCCCTGGCTTGGGCGGTAGGAATCGTGTCGCCCGAAGAAATTGATAAACTCAATATTCTCAATGCTTCTATACTCGCCATG
>JAISXN010000107.1 GCA_031270525.1 Candidatus Symbiothrix sp.
GCATTATCAAGGGTCACTTGTTGGGCCGGAATGTTGGATATGGTCTCCTCTTTACAGCCGAAAAACAAGATGACAAAAAACAGTAAGAGCATGGCTCCCGTTTTTTCTGCAATTTTACTCATAACTAATTTTATTTTAAGTGTTTATTTTTGATAAAAGACAAAGTAATTTTTAATTTTAAAGTACAAAGAAACGATTGTTAAATCACATTCGTATTAACAATACATAATATTTTTGTTACGTTTTCAACTGCAAAGCAGTTTCAGGTAAAATGACGAAATTGTCGTCGGAAAGAATAGTTTGTCCATGATGCGTTCCTCCTATTTTTTAAAGTATTAGAAAATGTAGCTTTTTTATCGGTATAAATCCGACACGACAAAAGTACATAAATGATTAAACAAGCGTATCCTTTTTTACGTATTTATATCTTCATTTTGCGAAATTCTGAAAGCGGGGTCTCAAATGAATTCCCGCTCAAAGTGTTCCAATAGGCGGCTTTTTACGTCGTTCATATCTATTTTCCGGTCAAGTTCTTTTTCCATAGAAGTAACTCCTTTGTCTTTAAATCCGCAAGGATTGATTAAATTGAAATAATTCAAATCGGTAGAAATATTTAAAGCAAAACCATGCATCGTAACATAGCGGCTGCTCTTCACGCCAATAGCGCAGATTTTCCGGGCTTTCCCCGGATGTTCCACGTCTATCCAAACGCCGGTCGCTCCCGTAAAATGTTCTCCTTTAATATTGTATTCCGCCAAAAAACGGATAATAGTTTCTTCTATCCGGTAAATGTATTCTTTCAAACCAATGCGGAATGATTCCAGATCAAATATCGGATAACCGACTAATTGTCCCGGTCCATGGTAGGTGACGTCTCCTCCTCTGTTTACCCGGAACAATTCTACTTGCTGTTCTTTCAAAACCTCTTCGGGAAACAGCAGATTAGCATCCAAACCATGTTTGCCGATGGTAAGCACATGGGGATGTTCGCAGAAAATCAGGGTGTTTCGAACCGTTTCATGCGCTATTTTCTTTTCAATGGCTGTTTCAAAGAAAGCCTTTTGTTTTTCGTATGCTTCGGGATATGGAATCAATCCCCAATCGACAAATTCTAATTTATTCATCTTCATCATTTAATTTTCCCATTTCGACCGGAATTATTTTGGACATCAAGGAAATTATTTTTGCTTGTTGTTTTAACATAGAACTCGTTGGCTCTCCCGAATTAAGCTCTTTCGGATTCGAGAAACCCGTCGTAATCAAAGCCGCTTCCGATACCGACAATTGGGCTGCCGTTTTATGAAAATTTTTTTCGGCAACCGCTTCCGCTCCGAAAATACCGTCGCTCATTTCTTTGGTGTTGAGATAAACTTCCATAATGCGCTTTTTACCCCAAACAAATTCAATTAAAACGGTAAAATAAGTTTCCATACTTTTACCGATCCATGAACGCGCAGGCAAAAGAAATACCGCTTCGGCTGTCTGTTGCGAAAGGGTACGATTTTCCTTTAACGCGACGTTTCTGTAAAACTCCGTGGAATCCGGTTCAAACTGGAAAAAACTGAATCCATTATGTATCAAAAAGTAATTATCTTCCGAAGCGACAATGGCTTGCACCAGGTGCTGGGAAATATCCGACAAGGGACGCCATTGGTGGGAAACATGCGAACGAAATAGCATTTGGGGTGTATAACGGACAGGAATATATTTGTACAAAATTACTGTTAATAAGCTGGTAACAAAGGAAAAAATGATAATATTCCTTGTCCATTGCAAGATTCGTTTCAGTCGTTTCTTCATTTTCCGGCTATTTGATTGACAACGTGAATAATCTGACAGGCGGTTAAGGCTGCTGTTTCTGTCCGCAAACGGCTTTTGCCCAAAGAAATGGGAACAAATCCCTGATTGACGGCCCATTCAACTTCTTCCTCGCTGAAATCTCCTTCCGGCCCGATAAGTGTCAGAGCGCTTTCACCGGGACGATAAATTTTTGACAATAAAGGTTTTTCAGCGGGGTAACAATGTGCAATAAATTTTTGTCCTTCAAAAGTTTGGGTAATGAATTTTTTGAAACCGGTCATCGCTTGCACTTCGGGCAAACAGGCTTTCAACGATTGTTTCATCGCCGAAATGAGGATTTTATTGATTCGTTCTGTTTTAATTTCTTTTCGTTCCGAAAAACGGCAATTCAGGAAAGCGATTTTGTTGATTCCGATTTCCGTCGCTTTTTCGGCAAACCATTCCGTGCGTTCTATGTTTTTGGCCGGAGCCATAGCGATGGTTATTTGTTCTTTCCATGTCGGCGACTGGGGAATTATTTCCAGAATGTCCAACCGGCAATCTTTGGGATTCGTTCCGGCAATCGCGGCTTTGTAGAAGTTACCCTTTCCGTCGGTTAAATACAGAAGGTCGCCGGCTTTCATTCTCAAGACTTTGAGGCTATGTTGCGCTTCCGGTTCGGGGAGTTGAGTATTAACGGCGATATCGGGTGCGTAAAACAAAAGCATAATTTATTTGAATTGAATCGTTTGTGTTCCGATTAACCGGTCGTATTTATCGCCGGCACGCCGGAAATAAACCCAAACCCGATACTCATTTTCCGTTTGGTAATAGTTTCCTTCCAGCAAAGCCGTACCTCCGGTCGGTTGGTTATTTTTCCGTGTGAGATACAGATAGTTATAATATCCTTCTTTCAACAATACGGATTTTACATAACCGCCTTCCTGCGGGTTATAATCCATTTTACTTCGACCGTCAAGGATATTATTGAAAGCTTCGCTCAGGATGTAAATATTTTCGGGATAAGGACTTTCGCAAGGGAGAAAGAAATGAACAATGTAATAATCGGCTTCGATATCGGATTCTTCCCCTGCAAGCGTGCGGATAAAAAATTTACCGTTAATATCTTCGTAATAGGAATAGAAACGGCCGGATCGCACTTTATCGGGATACAACAGAGCATGATAGTAAGGCGAATAGAACTTCATGGCTTCGATGTTCAAACCATTGTATTGATGGGTTGTCATTTCGAAATTCCGGTATTCGTTTCCGGCTTCGAATATCAACGAGGGAACGTGTTCGTAGATAAGTTGATTGCGTTGAATACGCAGGGGTTTTACTAATGCCGCTTCATTGTCGGTACGGTTATTCTGACGCACATACACTTTCAAATCCTGCATGGGCGTTTTCACTTCATTTCCGTAAGTCAGCGTGAAATTAACCTGCTGGTAAAAATTATTCATGCCTTTATCCGTTTGAGAAGTCACTTGTACGGCAATATCCGACTTTTTCTCAACGACCGAAAAACAAGCGCACAAAATCGGTTCATCCGAATTTTCCGGGAAAATTAGAACTGCATAATTCCCTGATATTTTTAGTGTTATGTCTTCATTCGGAAATGTAAGCCGGTAATTGACATAATCCATAGTCGTATTGAAAGAGGTCGCATAATCATCAAGATAACGGTTCTGAAAGCCGCTCATAAATTCGGACTGGATTAACTGCGAAGACGTCCAGTCGGCATTGCAATGTGTCAGGGTATAGGTATATGCGCCGGGAGCGGCATCCATCACGTCAAAATTGATTTCTATCTCGCCGCCGGTTTCTGATTCAATGATCGGCGCCAGGTTCCATTGAGCCACAGGAAACACCCGCAAAGTTTTTACTTTGTCGGAAAATGCACAGGTCCTGAACTTCTGCGCCTGCATATTTCCCTGAAAAACTGTGCAAAATATGCAAATGGTGATTAGAATTTGTCTCATAACTGCAAAGGTA
>JAISXN010000111.1 GCA_031270525.1 Candidatus Symbiothrix sp.
ATTGGTTTAATTTTTTAGTTTAGAGACACAAAATTAACCAAAAAAGGGCTGATTTCCATCTTTAGAAATCAGCCCTGATTTTTTTGAGTAATAAAATGTTTAGCGGACAGTAATAAAAAAAATTTATGCTGATTATCCTTTCTCCATCCAAATCTATTAATTTCAAGGAGAGTGTGGTATGTAAAGAAACAAGCGCTCCCCGGTTTGAAGCGGATGCCGGTTACCTGATGTCTTTACTTTCCGGATTCAGGGCGGACGAAATTGCCGGGAAAGAGAAAATCAGTATTAAAATGGCATTTTCTGTTTTTGAATTTACCCAAACATTCCGGATACAGTCTGCACCCCCAAAGGAAGCTGTATTTGCTTACAGCGGAAATGTTTACGACAAATTGAATGTTGCCGGATTGGATGAACCCGCTTTGATGTTCCTGCAAAAGCATTTGTGTATTTTTTCGCTCTATACGGCATACTTCGCCCATTGGATAAAATAAAGCCCTACCGCCTGGATATGACCTCTAAACTCATTCCCGATTTGTACAAATACTGGAAAGATAAAGTGATTGCAACCATCATTCCGTTATTGGAAGAAAATGATTATCTGCTGATCAATTTAGCCTCGGTTGAATATTTTAAAATGATTGATTTGAAAGCGTTACCCAAACAGACTCATATCATTACGCCTGTATTTCAACAGGAAAAGAATGGAATACTGACAAGCAACAGTTTATTTGCGAAACAGGCGAGAGGCTTGATGTTGCGATTTATTGCCGAAAACAGGATTGTAAATCCCGAATATTTGCAAGCGTTCGATTCAGAAGGATATTTTTATAATCCTCACTTATCCAACGGAAATAACTGGTTTTTTACCAGGTGATTTAGTCATTTGAAATTTTTATATAACCGAATAATAATCAATATGAATGTTTTATTAATCAATGGGAGTCCCCACAAAATCTGAACAAGTATTTTACCATTTCAAGTATGCCGGTGGTATCTTCGCAGTACTGGAATGAAGTCCACGGTCAAACGCCGGGAGAAGTCCGGCAGGATTTGGAAGGCTTGCAGGTGATGCGGACTTTGGGACGGAACATGGCCTGGCTGTTGAAATGTATAGATGTTGCCAAAGAAACCGTGCCTTTCCCGGAAAAAGAACCGGTCCGGCACCGGACGAATTTTATCCGGTAATTCAGGTTTAGCATTTAACCGTAATAATGTCATTCAGGTTCGTCGTGAACCTGCGGGAAACAAATTCTCTTTTGGACGCCCATGCATGTGCATCACCCTGTGCGGCTACTTTGATTATTTCCGTTCCATTCTTTTTTGTAATTTCATCCAATACTTTGGACAGGCGGCGCTGTTTTTCCCTGTCTTTTGTGTCAAACAAATCCCGTTCGAGCGCCGTTTCGGGAATAAACCCGGAAACAATGACTCCCGCCCTTTTGTAGCTATACCCTTCTTTGTATATCTTTTCCAGCGCCTGCCGGCAACAGGAAATAATTTCAGACGTGTCGTTTGCAGGAAAAGACAAATTAACAAGCTGATTTTGATAATACTGCATTTGCTCCGTCCGGTATCCGCCGGTAGAAATAAAAACCATTACCATCCGGGCATAAGACTTTTGTTTCCTTAATTTCCGGCTGCACGAAGCGGCAAAATTGGCAATCGCTTCCATCAGGGTTGTAAAGTCCCGCACCGGTTCGCCGAAAGACCGGGAAGTGCAGATTTGCTTCTTTTCTTCGTCGTGTTCGTCCGAAATAGTTGGAATACCCTGCAATTCCTGCCATGTCCGCTCACCGACAACCGTCATGTTTTTCCGCACCCATGAACGCGATTTTTGTGTCAGGTCAAATGCCGTATTGACGCTGTGATATTCCAGCATCTTTTTGTGTTTCCGCCCGATGCCCCATATCTCGCCGACGGGAGTCAGTTGCAAGGCTTTGATCCGTTTTTCGTCCGTTTCGATTAAACAGGAACGTTCATATCCCGGGTATTTCTTGGCAAAATGACCGGCAAGTTTGGCAAGCGTTTTCGTGGAAGCCATTCCCAGGCTGACCGGGATACCGGTATTTTTCGTAACCGTCCGTACAATCGTCTTTCCATATTCGGCCAAATCCGGTATCCCTTCCAGATGAAGAAAAGCCTCGTCGATGGAATAGACCTCAATTTCGGGAGCAAGCGAAGCCAAAACGCTCATCACCCGCGCCGACATGTCGCCGTACAGCGCATAGTTGGAAGAAAAAACATGGATTCGTCCCGCTTTTATCTGTTCCCTGATTTTAAAAACCGGCTCACCCATCGGAATGCCCAGGTCTTTGGCTTCCTGTGAACGGGATATAATGCATCCGTCATTATTGGAGAGGACAACCACCGGTTTCCCGTTCAGCGAAGGATTGAATACCCTTTCACAGGAAACAAAAAAATTATTGCAATCAACCAGCCCGAACATTTACTTTCTTCTTTTTGGTTTATGACTGCGAATGGAATGGGTAACGATGCCCCAGATTAAAAAATCATTTTGAGCCGTTACCCGGATGGGTTTATAGTCGGGATTCGCCGGAAAAAGCCAGACCGCTTCACTGTTTTCTTCTATCTTGATGTATTTCAAGGTAAATTCGCCGTCAATATAGCAAACCGCAATATCACCGTTGACCGGTTCGAGCGATTTATCTACAATCAGTATATCCCCGTCTTCCA
>JAISXN010000179.1 GCA_031270525.1 Candidatus Symbiothrix sp.
TTGAAAATTTCACCGTAGCCGAATCCCCTTTCTTCCGCGTGACGGGAAGCTGTATCCAGAATATATCCGCCTATACCCGGAAGTGTTGCTTTTTCGGTGAAATCACAAGTGTAGGATTCGATTTGGAATTTGAATGAGCCTAATTTATCTAACATTTTATTCAATTACGAGTTACGAAACAACGTTTGACTTTAATCAATTTTTTGCTTTT
This sequence comes from Candidatus Symbiothrix sp., assembly GCA_031270525.1. Classification (GTDB taxonomy): domain Bacteria; phylum Bacteroidota; class Bacteroidia; order Bacteroidales; family Azobacteroidaceae; genus Azobacteroides. The sequence continues at coordinate 212 of JAISXN010000179.1, forward strand.
CGATTGAGTTTTTCTTCCATAGCGGCCAACATATCGCTCAACCGTTCGACTTTTGATTTAGTGATGGCAACCCGTCCGGAACGAATGAATTGCAAAACGCCTGTCCTTTCGCTTAACTCTTTGAATAAAGCCTGCGTTTCGTCATAATGTCCTGTTTTTTCCAGTACCACCCAAACCTCAGTCATATCCAGAATCCGGGCATTGTAGCGGCGAATAATGTCTTCAATAGTTCCCAAGTCCAACAATTTCGGCGTAGAAATCTTGTATAATGCAATTTCCTGAAAAACCAAATCTTCATCGGTATTATAATATGCCTTCACGATATCTACCCGTTTATCAATTTGTTTCACTACTTTTTCGATGGTTTCGGCATCGGCAAAAGCGGTAACGGTAAATTTGTGAATGCCTTCGATAGCCGAAGGAGAAACCGATAATGTCTCGATATTCAATCGCCTGCGAGTAAAGATGATAGTTACCTGATTTAACAACCCAACCGTATTTTCGGAAAAAATTGTAACGGTATATAGCTTTTTTTGTTCCATATAATAAATCGGAAAACCGTACAAGTGGCTTTCGTCACGTACGGCTTGGGTGATTACTACGTTTATTTTTTGCAAAGGTAACATAAATTTTCAAAAACAGTATTCAACATGTCAATTTTGATTCCAATTTTCATTGCATTCGCTTGGAAATCGTAAGATTTTCATGTAATTTTGCCTTGTGAAAACTTTATCAGTCATATTCTCCGTTTATCTTGCAATACTCCTGATTGTGGCCTATTGTACCGATACCTGTCTGATTGACAATGAAATCCGATTCGAACTAACCGCTGAACATTCTTCGCACGACTGTGCCGGATGTTGTTCGCCGTTTACAACCTGCAACATTTGTTCCGGGTTTACAATCGAAAATTTTGTCTATATGTTAATCAAACCACAAAAAACAGTAGCAGAAAAAGACCCTTATTTACCACTTATCTATACTCCACCTTCTCTTAAAGGCATTTGGCAACCGCCCAGATTTGCTTGATTATTCCGCAATAGTTTTTACCCGAAGTGTGTCGGAAAGATACTTTACTCCTCATTGTAACTTTTGATACACTCATACATTATTCACATAATCAAGCAAATATAAAATGAAAGCAAAAATATTTTTATTTGTTGCACTGATTTCGTGCAACACCCTCACGGCGCAATTTCGGCCCGACACCATTCCTGAAATAGAAGAACAGGAACTGGAAGAAATCGTAGTATCATCTACACGCAGCACACGCACGATAGAACGTATTCCTACACGAATCGAATTTATCGGCGGTGAAGAATTGGACGAAAAAGGAAATATGAAACCCGGCGATATTCGCATGTTGCTCAACGAAAGCACTGGTATTCAGACGCAACAGACTTCGCCCATTTCCGCCAACGCATCTATCCGCATACAAGGTTTGGACGGACGTTATACGCAAATCCTCAAAGACGGCTTTCCCATTTATTCAGGTGCGGCAAGCGGCTTGGGATTATTACAGATTCCTCCGCTCGACCTGAAACAAGTTGAAATCATAAAAGGTTCTACTTCGACGCTTTATGGTGGCGGAGCTATCGCCGGTCTGGTCAATCTGATTTCCAAAACACCTTCAGCGGAAAGAGAACTGAATTTCCACCTGAACGGCACAAGCGCATTAGGACTTGATTTGAACGGATTTTATTCGCAACGTTTCGAAAAAACCGGACTGACATTGTTTGCTTCGCGCAACAGCAACCGGGCTTACGACCCTGCGGATAACGGCTTTTCCGCGATTCCGAAATTTGAACGATACAACATCAATCCGCGACTCTTTGTTTATTTTAATCCGGCAACAGAAATGGATTTCGGCATAAATACCTCATTTGAAAACCGTTTGGGCGGCGATATGAACTACATTAAAGGAAAAAGCGACGGCGGACACAGCTATTTCGAAGACAACCAAACGCAACGGATAAGCACACAATTTTCCATTGAACATAAATTCAATGACCGTTCAAAACTGACTTTCCGAAACAGCTACAATTATTTTCACCGCACAATCACTATTCCGGATTATGTTTTCGACGGCCGGCAAAACGGCACTTTTTCCGAAATAAATTATTTATACACAGGCGAAAATACCGAATGGGCAGGCGGAGCGAATTTGTGGACAGACCATTTTGCAGAAAAAAAACGTACCGGTTTTGTATTGCTCAATTACAGTCAGACAACAAGCGGGCTTTTCGTTCAAAACAACACGAAAATAACAGATTGGTTAAGTGTAGAAAGCGGTCTGCGAGGCGATTACGTAACAGATTACGGTTTTGCACTCCTGCCTCGCCTATCACTCCTGTTCGACGTCAATAAAAAATGGTCCTCGCGTATCGGCGGCGGATTGGGTTACAAAACGCCAACCATTTTTACCGAAGAAAGCGAACGGGTACATTATCATAACGTGCTGCCGGTAAACAGCGATTTCAATAAACTTGAACGCAGTTACGGCGCTAATGCGGACATTAATTACCGGACAGCGATTGGCGAAGACATTTTCCTGTCAATCAATCAACTGCTTTTCTATACATATCTCAACCGTCCGCTCCTGTTGAAACCGCTTTCCGACGGAAATTATCAATTTCAGAACATCAACGGACACATTGATACCCATGGTGCGGAAACCAATCTGAAAATCCGTTACAGCGACTTTACCCTTTTTATCGGTTACACATTTACAGACGCAAAAGTGAACGAAAACGGCGTAAGTTATCCGAATCCACTTACATCTAAACACCGTCTAAACAATGTTTTAATGTATGAACTGGAAGACAGTTGGAAAATCGGACTGGAAGCCTATTATTACAGTCCTCAACGGCTCAATAACGGCGCGACAAGCCGCGATTACTGGATTTGCGGAGCAATGGCGGAAAAAATCTGGGAGCGTTTTTCCGTTTATGTTAACTTTGAAAACTTTACC
>JAISXN010000159.1 GCA_031270525.1 Candidatus Symbiothrix sp.
CATCTAATTTTAGTGGTTGTTATTCTTATAAGTAATCGTGGCCGTAGCCTGATTGACCGGCATAATCAGCACTTCGGCAATCTGAACATGTTCGGGAGCCGAAGCCGCAAAAAAGATCGTTTCGGCAATATCCTCGCCCGTTAAAGGTTTGAGGCCTTTGTAAACCGCATCGGCTTTCGCTTTATCGCCGTGGAAACGGGTGATGGAAAAATGCGTTTCTACCAATCCCGGTTTGATATTTGTCACACGTAAAGGCGTGTTTACCAGATCAATACGCAATCCGTCACTAAGCGCTTTCACTGCCGATTTGGTAGCGCAGTAAATGCTTCCGCCCGGATATGCCGCATCGCCGGCAATGGAACCGATATTGATGATATGGCCTCTCCCCCGCCCTACCATTCCGGGAACAACCAGACGGGTAACTGTCAGCAAGCCTTTAATATTCGTATCAATCACAATTTCCCAATCGTCAAGGTTGCCTTCGTGTTCTTTATCGACGCCCAAAACCAATCCGGCATTATTAATCAGTATATCAATGAATTGCCATTCGGTGGGTAAGCTTTCGATGGCTTGTGTAGCCGCATTTCTGTCGCGGACGTCAAACAGCAAGGGAAAAACTTCCACAGCATATTTCTCCGTCAACTCCTGTTTTAAAGCTTGCAATTTTTCGGGATTTCTTCCGTTCAGAATCAAGCGGGCGCCTGCCGAGGCGAATTTATGGGCGCAGGCTTTTCCTATTCCATCGGTCGAGCCGGTGATGAAGATGATTTTGTTTTTCATTTATTTATCAACAAAATTAAACATTATTTTTCACAAACGCAACCTCCCGAACATCCGTCCCCCACAACAATTTCTTCCGCAAAGTATCGTAAAAACGTTGCCGGCTATGTTTGACAATTTTCACGCAAAAATCCGCTTTGCTAATAAGAAATTCGGTTTCAGAAGGATAAACGGAGGAACGCCCATCCAAAGAAATCAGAAAATTACCGTTCCGCGTTTCAACTTTTAACCGGATACAATAACTTTCCGGAATCACCAACGGACGTACATTCAGAGAATGTGGAGCAACCGGACTCAGCACAAAATTATTCGCCTGAGGAATGATAATCGGCCCGTTCACACTCATCGAATAAGCCGTCGAACCGGTAGGCGTCGCAATCAACAAACCGTCAGCCAGATAAGTGGTCAGAAATTCCTCATTCAAATAAGTGTGAATCGCAATCATAGAAGAAGTATCCCGCTTCAGCACAGCAATTTCATTCAATGCAAAATTGTGAGCGCCATACTGCAACAGAGGCGTTTGCAATTCAAGCAAACTTCTTTCTTCAACCGAATAATCGCCCCGGAAAATTTCTTCCAAAGTTTCATCAATCTCATTCGTACCGATATCGGCAAGAAAACCCAAACGTCCGGTATTAATCCCCAGAATAGGAATCCCTTGCCGCCCGACCCAAACCGCCGTTCGCAAAAAAGTGCCGTCGCCGCCCAAACTGATTATCAAATCCAACGGAAAAATATCGGATTCTATTACACCTTGAACGGCAGGCGTATAAGCAAATTGTTCAGATAAATACCGGTAAAATCCGGCTTCGACCCAAACTTCGCCGTTCAAAAACCGTATTTTATCAAACAGCGTTTTGATGCTTTCCTGTTTGCCTGCCTGATAATCGCTTCCGAATATTCCGATTTTCATAAATATCCAAATTATAATTCGATATAATGTATCAATTCATTCACCCGTTTTTGCAGGATTTCGTCGGGAAGCATCTGCTTCTGCCTGTAATATTTGACCGGATAATTAAAACGCTCCAAACTCCTTATCACCGGAGAAGCATCTTCCGAATCAATCTTGAAAAGCAGGATATGCCTGCCGGTTTCTTTATCAACATACGAAAACAAACTTAACACTTTGGCCCGGTTGGCTTCAATCAAATGAATCATCTGCGACAACACATAGTCCGGCTGATTCGGTTCAACCGCTATCAAAGCGCCTTCCGAACCGGTATTACTTATTTCACTCAACGTTTCAATCAAAACCGGTAAAGTAATCGCTCCGGCATATTCTCCGTTATCCATGACGACCGGCAATAAAGTCAACGAATCTTTACTTATGACTTGCAACGCTTCGAGAACAGAAGATTCTTCCCATACATAAGGCGCATAGAAACAAGTATTTTCAATCTCCCTTTCCGGATTTTTCATATCGGCGACGTCTTTTTCCGATAACAGGTAAATATAGGTTCCATCCTTGACAACCGGAAGATGTTTCAGCCTCAAATCGTCCATCAACGACGCTGCATGAAGACCCGAATCACCCGGTTTTAACACAGGAATTTCTTTTATTAAGATTTCTTTGCAAAACATTTTATAGTTTTTGAAGTAAATACATTACTTTTGTATTTTATTAATGTGCAAATTTAGTTATTTATTTGTAAATATTTATGAACTTAACGTTATTTATTCAAAGCGGTGCAAACGAGGTTGTAACTAACGTACCTGTTACACCAGAAATTATTGAAGCAAAAATGAATCTTTTCGACTTAGCGTTGAAAGGCGGATGGATCATGATTCCCATTGGCTTGTTACTTTTCATTTCATTGGTCATTTTCATTGAGCGGCTTTTAGTCATTAATAAAGCCGGCAAGGAAGATGCCACTTTCATGAACCGGATAAAAGATTATATTCATGCCGGGAAAATTGATTCCGCCATTAACTTGTGCCGGATGACCGATACGCCTAATTCGAGAATGATTGAAAAAGGAATTTCCCGTCTGGGACGTCCGATGAACGACATTCAGGTCGCTGTTGAAAACATTGGTAATATAGAAATTGCCAAACTGGAAAAAGGCTTTCCCTGGGTTGCCACCGCCGCAGCAGCCGCTCCGATGCTTGGCTTTCTCGGTACGGTAACCGGTATGGTACGCGCTTTCTTTAATATGGCGAATGCAGGCTCCAACGTGGATATTACGCTGCTTTCTTCGGGCATTTACGAAGCGCTCGTAACAACCGTCGCCGGACTTATTGTCGGAATTATTGCATTGCTTTCGTATAATTACTTAGTAGCCAGAGTCAACGAGGTAGTGAATGTCATGGAATCCCGTTCGATGGAATTTATGGATTTGTTGAATGAACCGACTAATTAAAAAACAATGGCGCTCAAAAGAAGAAGAAAAATAACAGCCGAATTCAGCATGGCTTCCATGACGGATATGATTTTCCTCCTACTCATATTCTTCATGCTCACATCGACGGTAGTCGTGCCTAATGCGATAAAAGTCGTTTTACCGCAAAGCGCTCAACAAACTTCGGCTAAACCGTTGACGCGCGTGACAATCGACGCTGGGCTGAACTATTACGTGGCTTACGGCAACCAAAAAGAACGCCGGGTAAGTTTTGACGAAATTACGCCTTTCTTACGGCAATGTTACGACAAAGAACCGGATATCTACGTCGCTTTGTACGCCGATGAATCCATTCCCTACAAAGAAGTGGTCAAAGTGCTGGACATTGCCAACCGGAACAATTTCAAGATGATACTGGTTACGCGTCCTAAATAGATATTGAATCAAATGGAACTAACAAAAGAAAAGTCATACGGAATTTTCGGTTCGATACTTTTTTATATCGCACTGCTTCTTATCCTTTATTTTACGTTTCTGAAAACGGAAATAAAAGCAAAGGAAGAAGGAGTTTTGGTTAATTTCGGAGCAGTAAATTTAGCGACAGGAACTTTCACACCCAAAGGCGAGGTGAGTGAAGCAAAGCAACAAGAAGCCGGTCCGGCGCCCTCGGCCCAAAAGATACCGGAAGTCCCCAAACCCCAGCCTTCCAAAGTCCCTCCGGCCACTAAACCCAAACCCCAAACAAAACCAACCCCGCCGCCAATGACTCAAAACCTGGAACAAACGGCCGCCATCGAAGCTGCCAAACAAAAACAAAGAGAAAAAGCGGCTGCCGAACAAGCCGCAAGAGCCGAACAAGCTCGACTTGCAGAAGAACAACGCAAACGCGACGCTATCAACCGGCAAGTTTCCGGAGCATTTGGTGCGGGCACTGCCGGTCATGGCGCACAAGGAACAGGACAAACCGGCTCCGGTATCCAGGGAAATCCGCAAAGTACGGCCACGGCCGCGCAATCCGGTAGCGGTTATGGCGAATTTAACCTGGGAGGACGCACCTTAGGCGCAGGCGGCCTTCCAAGACCGGCTTATTCTGCCCAGGAAGAAGGCAGTATCGTTGTCGATATAACCGTCGATCCGCAAGGAAACGTCATTCTTGCAGAAATCGGGAAAGGCACGACCATCAATAGCGTAGCTATGCGCAGGTCGGCTTTGGATGCTGCGCGAAGAGCCAAATTCAGCAGTATTACCGGAAATAATAATCAATCGGGAACAATTACCTATAAATATTATTTGAAATGAAAACGAAAAAAGTATTTATTTTTTTAGCCGAAGGCTTTGAAGAAACAGAAGCCATTGCCACAACCGACGTAATGCTTCGCGGCGAATTGGACGTAACGACCGTATCCGTTACCGGAAAATCTTTGGTAACAGGAGCACACGGTATCGCCGTCAATGCGGATACACTGTTCGAAAACACCGATTTCTCAAAAGGAGAAATGCTGGTATTACCGGGCGGTATGCCGGGCGCTTCCAACCTGAATGAGCATGAAGGCTTAAAGAATCTCTTGTTACAATACGCGAAAGAAGGCAAAAAGTTGGCTGCCATTTGCGCCGCTCCTTTGGTTTTGGGCGGATTGAATTTGCTGCAAGGGAAAAAAGCCACAGCTTATCCCGGTTTCGAATCGACGCTCAAAGGCGCGGAACATGTAGAAACAGGCGTCGTAAAAGACGGAAATATCATCACCGGAAGAGGGCCGGGTTTTGCCATTGATTTCGGATTAGCGATTGT
>JAISXN010000006.1 GCA_031270525.1 Candidatus Symbiothrix sp.
CCCTTGACAATCTCGTTGGAATGAGCGTCAACAGCAATCACTGCGTCACCCCCGTACAACAACTGTGCACCAGTGACAAACCAAATTTCTAAATCCTTGTATTCCATAAATATTATTAATTACAATTCTTAATTCTCAATTTTTAATTCTCAATTCTCAATTATTCTGCCCATAATAAGCATTCTCCCCATGTTTCCTAAAAAAATGTTTTTTAATTAAATCTTCGTTCATCCTGATTTGCGGATTGACGGCTAAAGCAATCGACGCCATTTTCGCGATTTGTTCCAGGACCACGGCGTTGTGTACTGCGTTATGCGCGTCCGTTCCCCAGGCGAAAGGACCATGATTGTTCACAAGCACGGCGGGTGTATAATCGGGATTGATTCCGGCGAAGCGCTCGACAATGACATTGCCGGTTTCGCGTTCATATTCGCCGTCGATTTCCGGTTTTGTCATCAGGCGGGTACAGGGGACGTTGTCCTTGAAATAGTCGGCATGGGTAGTGCCGATATTCGGAATATCGCATCCGGCCTGCGCCCAGGCGGTGGCATACGTCGAATGGGTATGCACCACGCCGCCGATATTCGGGAACGACCGGTATAAGACTAAATGCGTTGCCGTATCGGAAGAAGGTTTTAGCCGCCCTTCCACAATATTACCTTCCAAATCCACGACTACCATATCGTCCGCTTTCATCTCGTCGTAAGAAACCCCCGACGGTTTGATAACAACCAATCCATCAGCCCGGTCTATTGCGCTGACATTGCCCCAGGTAAAAATCACCAATCCGTGCTTAACCAAATCCAGGTTGGCTTGAAAGACCGCTTGTTTTAATTGTTCCTGCATTTTTATTCGATTATACTTATTTTATATTCATACTCATACGAATTTTCCAATAACCGATACGGCTTATGCGGTAAGGCGCCCCAACTGTCATCTCCGCCAAGGCCACGTTGCAGGTAATCCACATTCAGGAAAATATCTTTCTGCGGCGTAACGTCGCTCGGATGGCTGTTCTTTTTGCTTGTTCCGAAATCCAAATCATCTGCCGGATTGTGCGCCACTTTGACGCTCAACGGCTGTAAACCTTTGATTTGTATACCGTAACCATCTTTATTGGTCAATGTCAACCAGCGAACATCCGTTTTGTTCCCGTTTTCCTGCGGACGAATATAATCGAATGGTTGTTCGGCGACGGCGCTGTTATAAATACCTATAAATGAGGCGGTATTTCTATCGGAATAATTTTCCCAGGGACCGCGGCCGTAATAGGTAAATCGGTCAAATTCCGGAACAAGCTGCATTTGCATACCGAAACGCGGCATTTCGGGAAGGTCTTTACGTCCGGCTTTCCACGAAGCTCTTACTTTCAGACCGCCTTTATCGTCAACCGTGTAAGTGATTGTATAATAGCTTGATACGTCGTTCAATAGATATTCTGCCGTAATAATCGCAGAATATTCTCTCTTATTCACATTAAACGATTTCAGGGTTTTGTTTTTTCCGGCAAGTTTCCATACATTGCAAATTTCCGGCATCCGGTTTCCGTAATCATTGTCGGTAGGAGCACGCCAGAAATCGGGTTGCGGTCCGGATTCCAACAAACGTTTGCCATCCGCCGAATATTCCGTCAACGAGCCGTCTCTTTTGGAAAAAGCAATTTGAATACGGCCGGATTTCAAAGTTATCCCCCGATTGTCGTCTTTGATTATTTCTATTGAACCGAGATAATCCTGGGTTTCTGCCAAAAAATTTTCCGAAGGAGGAACAGTAAATTGTTCGCGTGCTACTTCATGTCCGGCAGGAATCATTTCCGTCGCTTCTTTCGTATAAGCATAAACATTCAAAAAATATTCATCTTTAGGATAATTAGCGGTTGCGCCCTCCGGTATGTCAATAACTGCCTCTTTTTTTGTCAAAGGCGCTTGCGAAACGGTAAAATCGCCTTTGTCCGTTACCTCTCCGTTACGCAGCAATTCCCATTTGAAATCAAATCTATCCAAATTTGTATAATGAAAACGGTTTTCAACCGTGATGATACCTTTCGTAATATCTTTGGCACGGAAAAGGATATCCTGATAAACTTTTTTCACTTCTTTCAAGGCGGGATGAGGCGTCCGGTCGGCATTAATCAGGCCATTGGCGCAGAAATTTTTATCGTTGGTATATTGGTAGCCGCCAAGGTCTCCGCCGTAAGCCCAGTATTTTCTCCCCGAATCGTCTGTTGCCGCAATCCCCTGATCAACCCAATCCCAAATAAATCCGCCCTGCATGTGCGGGGAGGTGGCGATAATGTCGAAATATTCCTGGAAATTGCCGGTGCTGTTTCCCATGGAATGGGCGTATTCGCACATGATAAACGGGCGCGTAACATCCTTGCGTTCCGCATATCGTTTCATGTGTTCAATCCGCGGATACATCGGACAAACAATGTCGGTATTCCGGTTTTCTCCGGCTTGTTCGTACTGTACGGGACGACTGTTATCTCTTGCTTTTACCCAATCGTACATTGCGAAAAAGGCTTTGCCGTTGCTTGCTTCATTTCCTAGCGACCAGATAATGACCGAAGGATGGTTTTTGTCTCGCTCTACCAAACGGACTGCGCGGTCAAAATGAGCGGCTTGCCATTCGGGGAAATTGGCGACGTTTTCCGGGCCATAGCCCAATCCGTGGGATTCGAGGTTGGCTTCGTCGACCAGGAACAAACCGTATTCATCGCAAAGTTTGTACCAAAGCGGGCTTTGTGGATAATGGCTTGTGCGCACGGCATTGATGTTGTTTTGTTTCATCAAGGCGATGTCTTTACGCATCATTTCCTCGGTTTGAACGTGTCCGGTCAACGGATTGTGTTCATGCAGATTTACGCCTCGCACCAAAATGGGTTTGCCGTTGACCAGCAGTTGGGCGTTTTTGATTTCTACCTTACGGAAACCGATTTTGCAGGAAGTGGTTTCAATCGGTTTGCCGCCCTTATTTTTTAATGAAATAACTAAGGTATAGAGATTGGGCGTTTCGTTGCTCCATAATTTCACATTTGGGATGGTCGTTGCAGAGACGCGATTAATCACGTCTTTACCGGAAACGGCATTAATTTTTTCATTTTTCAGGAAAATTTGTTTTCCATCCTTATCCAGCAATTTGATTTCTGCATTGATTTTTTCCGTTTGAGCGCTATAATTTTTAACTTTTAGGTCTAAAGAAAAAAGTCCGTTTTTGTACGAAGCGTCCAAATCGCCTTTGGCAAAGAAATCCTGAATACGAATCTGACCGGTACTGTACAAATAAATGCTCCGGTCGAAGCCCGATAAACGCCAAAAATCCTGGTCTTCCAGATAGGCGCCGTCGCTCCAGCGGTAGCCTTCAATGGCAATCGTATTTTTTCCGGCTTGGATGTATGGCGTAATATCAAATTCGGACGGACTTTTCGTTACTTCGCTGTATCCTGTGTATTTGCCGTTTATCCAGATGTACATGGCGGTCAATCCGCTTTCGAAATGCAGGTAAACCCGGCGACCGTTCCATGTTTCGGGAATGGTGAAATCGCGTACATAACAGCCGACCGGATTGTCGTTGTGGTCAATGTATGGTGGATTGACGGGATGCGGAAAAGTGATATTCGTGTAAATGGGAACGCCGAAACCTTGCAATTCCCAGTTTCCGGGAACTTGAATATTGTCCCATTTACTTACGTCGTAACCCTGTTTGTAAAATCCTTCGGGTTTGCCGGCGGGTTTTTTATGCCAGTTGAATTTCCAGGCGCCGTCCAACGACCGGTAATAGGGCGATGCCGAATAATTGCCGGCAATTGCTTGCTGTTCGTCGCTGTATGGCAAAGCCGTAGCTCGCGCCGGTTCTTTGTTGATACCGAAAATTTCAGGGTTTTCCCATTCGGGTGTTTGGGCCTGCATCATTGTACAAAGTCCTAAAATACTTAAAAATAAACTTATTCGTTTCATTTTGATTCTATTTATTCTATTTCCAGCATTACGACCGATTTGGCAGGCAATGAAATATGTAGCTTTTCTCCCGATAATTTCGCTTCTTTAAAATCTTTAACTGTCACGGTAACAGGATTTTCAAACGAATTGTAATCGTTGATTTTAGCGGAAGTCAGGATTTTTCCGGAAACTTTTTTCGCTGCAATGCCCCGCACTTCGGTTTCGATTGATTGCGCCTTATTCGGGTCTATATTTACTAAAGTAATATGAATTTTTCCCGAAGCGTCTTTGGACGCCGAAACGCTGATGGCGTCTATCTTTTTTCCATTCATTTCGTATGTGGCGCTTGTGATGGAAACCGGAAGTAAAGTTGCATCCTGATGTACCTTATATAAATAGTATACCCAATAGGTCGGCGTGAGTAGCATTTTTTCCTTGTCGGTCAGGATAACAGCTTGCAACACATTAACGGTTTGTGCGATATTCGCCATTTTTACGCGGTCGCAATGTTTATTGAAAATATTCAGGTTGATACCGGCCAAAATAGCATCGCGTAAAGTATTTTGCTGGTAGAGAAAACCGGGATTGGTGCCGGGTTCGACATCCGTCCAGATACCCCACTCGTCGGTCATCAGTCCTACTCGTTTCTGCGGGTCGTATTTATCCATAATGGTCGAATGTTTAGCAACCAGTTCTTCCATGAAAAGCGTATTGGAAATGGTATTAAAATATTCTGTTTCATCGAATTGGGTTGCCGAGCCTTTTTTGCCCCAATTTCCGGTAGGGATTGTGTAGTAATGCAACGACAAGCCATGCATTTGGCGGCCGACGTTTTTCATTACGGTTTCCGTCCAGTGGTAATCGGCGGAGTTGGCCCCGCAGGCGATTTTGTAGAGGCGGTTATCGCCGTAATTACGGCAATAGGTAGCATAACGGCGATATTGGTCGGAATAAAATTCGGGAGTCATGTTGCCGCCACAGCCCCAGCTTTCGTTGCCCACGCCCCAGAATTTCACTTTCCAGGGTTTTTCGCGTCCGTTTTGTTTGCGGAGGTTCGACATCGGACTTTCGCCGTCGAAAGTGATGTATTCTACCCATTTCGACATTTCTTCCACGCTTCCGCTACCGAGATTTCCGGAAATGTAAGGTTCGCAGTCCAATTGTTCGCAGAGGTCGAGAAATTCATGCGTACCGAAACTGTTGTCCTCTACAACGCCGCCCCAATGCGTATTTACCATTTTCGGACGCTGACTGCGCGGGCCGATACCGTCCATCCAGTGGTATTCGTCGGCAAAGCAGCCGCCGGGCCAGCGGAGATTGGGAATCCGGAGGTCTTTCAAGGCTTTCACTACATCGTTGCGGATGCCGCGTGTGTTGGGAATCGGAGAGTCTTCGCCCACCCAGTAGCCACCGTAGATGCAATGTCCGAGGTGTTCGGAAAAATGCCCGTAAATGTGTTTACTGATGATTTCTTTGCCTTGGTCGGCGTTGACTATCAACTTGTTTTGCGCTTGCGCCGAAATAATAAATCCGAATAGCGCCATTGTGAAGAATAGAATTATTTTTTTCATGTGTACTGAGTTTAAAATGTTTCCTATTAATAAGTGTATTTATTTACACTTAATTTGAAGGCAAAGATATATAAAAAAGACGTAAGCGTTACAAAAAACGCTTAAAAAAAATTTATGTTATTAAGCAGGTTTTCAGATAAAAGAAAAAACAGCGCCGTCTTCCAGTCGCCGGTCGTACTTTTCTTTATTGAACCGGTAATAATAAGCGCCTCGTTTCGAAGCATTTTTGTCTTTCTCGTCTAATTTTTCCAGAATATCCATTTCGAATATTTTCTTGCGAAAATTGCGTTTATCCAAGGAAGTTTGATAAATCGCTTCATAAAGTAACTGCAACTGAGGCAACGTAAATTTTTCCGGCAACAGACTGAATCCTACCGGACGGGTAGCTGTGCGGCGACGCAACAATTTCAGCGTGTCGGCCAGCAGCCGGTTATGGTCCAGAATCAACGGACCAACGGCATTTACATTTACCCATTCGGCGCTGTACTTTTTCATCAGCGTTTCATCAAACAATTCCATATCAATCAGCGCATAATGGACAATGGAAATCACCCGTTCCGCAACATCCCGGCCGACATCGCCGTAAGCGCCTACTTGCTCCCAATATACATTTTCAATACCTGTATATTCTTTCACCACACGCGAAACCGTATCGTTCAAACTTTCATTTTTCCGGATAAAACCGCCCATCAGGGAACGTTCTCCTTTCAAAGGATCGAATTTCCGTTTGATAATTAATACATGAATGGCATTTTCCTTAAAACCGAGGATAATACAATCGACCGATACAAAATGTTTATCCTCATTCCGGTAAAATTGAGTCATAAATTGAGTCTGTTATAAAACGAATGCAAAGTTAGGATAAAGTTACGATTTCACAAACTTATATATGACAAAAGTATAAGGCTCTATTTCAGTATCCAACCGTGCGCCGTTGATAGTTACGCTGCTTTCCAGCGGGTAAATCAGGGACGGTTGTTGAAGCGTATTATCCTGTTCCAACTCTGCGGATTGCAACCGGATACAAGTTCCTTCCCTCAAACCTTCCTTTAATCCGTCGAAATACAACGAAACCGGTTGAGGTTTACCGGAAGTATTGATGACTTTGACGATT
>JAISXN010000198.1 GCA_031270525.1 Candidatus Symbiothrix sp.
ACGTACAATTAACCCCGGTAAATTCTTCCAGTACGACATTTTTGTTCGACTGTTGAGTTGAAACATGTGCCGGTTCTGCGGGAACATTCCACACCCAAACCGTAGCTTCCTGCACATTATCGGAAGGATACTGGTCGTCAAATCCATTTATTTTTTCTATGTTTACTTCGATGGGATATTTGCCGACTTCCTCAAATGCAATATTGTGGATATTCAAGTTAAACGTACTGTCGGGAGCAATATTTAATTGGGTGAATGATTGAACGACTTTTTCATTTTCTCCTATTTTATAAGCGACTTCGAGGCTTGTAACGGTATCTATTGCAATATTTTTTGCAGTTAGACCGATGGCTATAGCTTCATTTACACCGACAGCAGATAAAGGCACGGTGAGAGAAGAAAAATCAACATCGTAGCGGGGTAAATTTTCACCTTCGACAATTCCCGTAATACACAGGTTGGTAAAACCCTGGTCACCGATATGTACCCAAGAAGACGTGGTTGTACCCATTTTATATTTTATTAAATCTCCTTTGGCATTTGCGCGGGGAGAATCATCAAGTCCCAATGAATAAAAATTGCTACCGGTTCCCGATTTGAATGAATATCCGATATATAAGTCTTCATCTTGCTTTATTTCGTATGGTTCCGTCAATGTTATATCATTCCATGCGGAAACAGTAAAAGTAGCCGATTGAGTATATACGGGATCTCCATCCAAACTTGTACGAATAAATACTTTTGTATTGGTAGCTGTATTTTTACCAAAGCCAATTCTAATTTTGGTAAGCGATTGCCCTGCATATTTGTTCGCCGTTTCTTTGGGGATAAAGATAGCGGCTTCGACTTCTGCGCTTGCAGCAACGCCTAATGATACATTGATCTTATTTGTGCAATACCTGATTTCGAGAGAATTGCCGGCTGTCTGCGTTTTCGTTAACTGGACCGGCGCCATGGGCGCAACACGTAATAACTCTTGAGTAAAAGCCGTTTGAGTTAACGGTAAAAAAGAAAAAATGAAAAGTAAATTTTTAAGCATGATTGCAAGAATTTAATTATTTGATGATAAATTTATTGGCAGTGGTTACTTTATTGCTCTGTTTAACGGTATATAAATAGACGCCTTTCGTTAATTTTTCGGGCAAAACAAATGTACCTTCGGCAGACTGTAAACGATGTTGGGACATTTTATTCCCTACGGCATTATAGACTTCTATAATCGCATTGTTATTGTCCAGCGAATAAGTAAACCGCACATTATTGCCTTCTTGAGATGTTGTAATTTTACCCGGCAAAGTTATTTTGCTTAAAGCCGTCGAATTTTCATTATAATCATAAGTAATTGTTACCGCTGTTTTATCATTCGGATTATCCAGCGGATAAACTTCATATTTAACTTGTGTGCCGGTGTAAAAATTTTCACTGACATAAAAACTTAAGTGAAACAGAGGAGATTCCCAAAGTTCATTGGGTCTAACCGCTGACTCGCCGGAAACATCTACCTCCCTGTATGTATCTATATTTGAAGTTAATGCATACTTACACTCATAAAAACAAAAACTGATAGTTCCGGCAGGGAAAGTAGGTCCGGTAAGTACCGTTTGCGTCATGCGTGTCACTTCTATAAAGTTATCGGTGAGGTTCTTTAATGCTAAATCCGACTCTAAAACCAATTCTCCATCCAATTCGGATGGTACGGCTTTTGTTACGGTAATTTCCGCATTATTTCCCAATTGTCTCCCATTTTGGAGAAAAGCAAATGTTTGCGCAAATGTTTGGAAAGTAAACATAAGCGCTGTACAACATAAAATAATTATTTTCTTCATAACTACTTTGTTTTTAAATTTGTTCTATTCACTATTTACGATTTTAATTTCAGCAACTCCCAATACTTCATTCGATTGGGCGTCATATACGAAACTCACAATTGAAATATTTTCCGTTTCCCATTTTTCATTCAATGTATAGCTGTTTTCGACTGTTTTTTCTTCATTTTCACCAATTGAGAAGGCGTCGCCGCCCCAGACGCCGTTTATGGCAGCTCTAAATACATGATTATGTTCGTAATCCAACTTGTATTTACCGTCTAACATTAATTGTCTGTCAATGATTTTGCTTTCAACGACCCAAAGCAATAGCTTAAGCCCGGAATGTTCGGCCAATCCCTTTATCTTGGAAACCGTATTTAATTCCCGCGTTTCTTCTTCGTAGGAAACAGACAATTCAAGGCTTAATGACGGATTTATTTTAGCCCGTTCCAAAATATATCCTCCCCATAATTGCGGATTAGACGAAGAAGATATACCATCAACTATTCCCGTCGGATGACCGGCTATATTGAAATACTCGTCGTATTGGTTTCCTTCGGCGGTGACTAAAGAAAACGGACGGGGCGAGGCATGAATACTGACGGCAATAAGCGTATCTTTGTATATATTTTGCAGACTTTGAATTTCTTCGGTGGCTCTCAAACAATTGACACAGCCTTGATCGGTAAAATCAAGTATCAATATTCTTTTTAATGGAATTGTTTTTTCCATTTCAAGAATACGGTCATCTTCTTTGATAACATCGCATCCCATATACGCAAGCGCTGCTATGGTAATAAAAAATAATATCCACTTCTTTTTCATATCAAAACAAGTTAAAAATTATAATTGTATGCGATCGTAAAACCTTTCGTTGCCGGTACCGTGCGGCAAACGCCTCCGGAACAGTCGTATCCCGCTCGCGTTCTTCCATAACCAACCTGGACAAAATGGGCATTTTGCGTATAGGAGATTAATGCTTTATAATAATGTATTTTGGTTTCTCCGGCATTATACATATTGGAAACGGTAAACATTAAGTAAGGCAATACGGATAATTCAAGTACTCCCGCTAACCAATCTCCTTTATCTTGTTTTGTATTTAAATATTGCAATTCGGAACGCAGGGTCAACTTTTTATTGATTTGATATTTTCCTTCTGCAACAATAATATGGGATTTGACAGGATCGCCATTTCCTTCTTTTTGTATTACCCACTGATTGAATTGCTGGTTCATATACATTAGGTTCAATTTGAAATCACTTGTAAACTTCTTGTCTATATGGATGTTAATATCCTGATAGTACAATTCGTTCCCTACTTTGAAAAAGGAAGAAGTATAACCATCGGTTCCTTGTAATAGAGAAAGGCTTGATTCATCGGGAATATAGCCGTTTTTATATTGTTTATCGATATCCCGGATGTGAGAAGCATTTAATTTGACCGTTGTCCCATACTTCCCTCCCAACGCGGATTTGCGTTTGAAATGATAAGAAACAGTTCCTTGAAACGCCCATTCCCCATCCGGTTGAGTGGCATAAGGATACAAAGCCGCCAAGGCATAAGTCTGCTGAGTCGTGAAGGCGGGTAAACGGTTAATGAAAGACGAATTTAGAAGTTGCGACCGCTTGCTCCTGAACGACATATTATCACTCCTTTTGGCTTGAAGCAAAATGCTCATCCCACTTTGGGCATACGATCCGGAAAGCAATAATGCGTTCCCTTTTTTATAAATATAATTGTTGTCTTTGGACGGGTCATTCGCCTTTTCCGCATATTCGGCAAGAAAGGTGTAATTCCCTTTTTGCAAGCGGACCCGGACATCGAAAGCGCCTACATTTTCGGGTAGATTCAACCGGTGCACGGCATCGGTGGTGATAATCTCGTCCGGTTCATGCTTACTCACAAACGAGCCGCCCAAGGTCAGGAATGTATTCGTTTCTTCCATTTTCCTGATCCATTGGTCGATGCTCAATTCCAAATCCGTTCCCAAAACATAGCCTTCGTTGTGTTCCCAATACCGTCGTTGCGTTCCGCCCAAAACCTTGAATTGTATCCCTTTATAGGGTTCGTATGCTAATCGCGCTCCTCGCAGGGAATTATCAATACCCAAATTTCGATCTTCATAAGTTCTGAAAATAAGTCCGCTTCCGAATTGATCGTAGAAATCGCCTACGGTTAATTTCACTTTCTTATATTTTCCCGTTGCATAAAAGAAAGGAAGGCCCCAACCGGCAAATCCCAAATCGTTAAATCCCGGAAGAGGGTATTTCAAATATTCAAAACGAATGCCTGCATCTAAGTGAGCGCTTATCAAATTCAAATCGGCGTATGTATTCGTACGCGCAAATTCGTTGTACGATTCGGCTCCGATAGTTGCATCTTCCTGTGGAAAAAGAATATCGGATTGAATACTTCCGTTGAAAGTAAAAGGGATTTTACTTTTCTCTTGGGCAAACAATGGAAAAGTAAAGAAAAAAAGAATGATCCGAATATAACTTTTTACACACATCATTTATTTTGAAATTAATTTACGAACTTCTTCAATAAGATGTTCTTCCGCACCATTGGTGTATCCGGTACGGGATGACACAATTTTTCCGTTCCCATCTACGACAAAAGCGGTGGGAATCAAATTTACACCTAACGCGCGTTTAAAATCGCCGTTCGGATCGAGGAGCACTTCATATTTCCAACCTTTGGCTCGTACGTCGGGACCTACTTTCAACGTGTTTTGAGCGTCGTCGATGGAAATGGCTATTAACTTCACGCCGGTTTCTTCCTGCCATTCTTCGTAAACCTCTTTAATGGCTTCCAATTC
>JAISXN010000176.1 GCA_031270525.1 Candidatus Symbiothrix sp.
AATTACATCGCCTACTGTCTATCTTATGATAACTGCCTTAATGTGTGTAGTTTGGTTATATTTGAATCGAAATAAGAACTCGGTAAAAAAGACGGAGTGATTTTTTATAGCCATCTGTGCAATTATTGCAACGCTTTTTCTAATAACTCTATCTGTTCAAAATACTTATGAGGGTTGTCATTTTTCAATTTATTTATATTCAACAGTTTCCATCGAATTGCAGGAAATATGCCGTAATCTGATATGTCCCATTTCGGCTCGCCTTTGGCAAAAGAAACGAGCAACGATTTATCCTTTTCGGACAATGACTTGTTAATCAGGACTATAACTCTTTCTCTTGTTTCTTCATAATCGGAATAAGAGAAAGGTTCGTTGGACATTCCGCTAAACTGACTATCGAAAACAGTCTTTTGGTTAATTCTTTGCGGATTGAGCAATTCGTGAAACGGACGCTTGCCACAAAGTAAAAAGAAAATAAATCCTGTTTTGATTTTCTCTGTCAATCCAATATTATTCAGAAGATTACGCACATCAAACATATCACGTGGATGCTGCCTGTCTAATGCAGCATTAATTTTCCCGCCCCACAACTGACCGACAGACACAGTCCTCGCCTCGCAAAATCGGTTAAATTCTATCTGGGCGTTTTCACATAAAGGCATCGTGAAAGGCTTGGAAATTAGTCCTCTGTTTATCTGATTTACTTCAATTTTAATCATAGCATCGGTAGTGGCGCAAAGCAATTTCAGTTCGCTCAAAGCCCTTCGTGAATCAGGGAAAGCAACTTGGGGAAGTCGAACTTTTATTCTTGCCATTATTGCTTGCAATGCCTCCCTTATTTTGTCTAAATCCGACTTTCGATTATCGCTGAACGGAATAAACGTTAAATCAACATCAACCGACAAGCGAGGCAAATTAAGATGAAACAGATTGATTGCTGTTCCGCCGTGTATCGCAAAATTCTCTTCGGCTGCAATATCCGGCATTATGTCCAATAATAATGCCACCTGTTTTTTATAACTGTCTTTCATCCAACTATTTCTTTAGGTAAAACCAATTTGTATTTAGCAACATAAGCGCCGTTTTCGGAAAGACTTCTATCGCCTGCGCCAATGGTTATTTTGCTTGTATCCAAATACTTAAACCAACTATGTCCGATTTTTTCGGCAAAATAAAGAAACAGTCGTTTTACTTTTACCGATTTGCACTGTTCCAACAGAGATTGAACTACGACAGGACGAAGCGTTGCCAAGCCCTCCATTAACTCAAATGCCTCTGTTAATGAGAATTGAACAGGGCATAAATACAAGCATTCCATCATAGCGCGTGCAGCATCTGATATTTTCACTGTCAATTCTCCGTCCTTATAATCGGTTAATCCTGCCATTTTATCACTAAAAAAAGAAAAGCGAAATAGCCGGATTTTCGTTTCCCATTCGGCATTAAAAAACCAAGCAGGCAAAGCAGTTCGTTCTTCAGTAAACAAAGTTATTTCCTGCTCATTTACTTGCAGATAATGAGCCAGCCCCAATGACCCCAAAGCCGAACGCCCGCCGATGTGGATATTCATACCTGCCTGCTGTTGCAGCGCAGCCAGCCCGCCCGACAAAGTAAGTGCATCGCCGGATTTAAGCATTGCACCCTTTCCTGCCAATTTCAGCCAGCCGCCCTTTCTGTATCGCTGTTGCAATTCATACGGATAGCCTTGCGAAGTCAGCCACGATGAAAGAAAAACCACGCCATTAGGCGATGATTGCATAAGATTGTTTATCTTCGTTTTCTTTATTTCAGTTTCTTTTATCATACTTATAGTATAATTTTGGATGCAAATATAAAGTTTTTTATTCAGATAAGCAAAATTGTTCAGGTTGTTTAGAAAAAGTTTTATGCCTGTGCACAAGAGTGATTTGAAACAATGCCTTTGTGTTTACTTCATTTTACGTTTTTCGCCCTTCGTTCATGCATATTCACAAAACAATCCTTCGTGCAATGCATAATTTATAAAAAATGTATATATTTGCATGTTAATTTTATTAAATGGAAATTATTTCATGGATGATTCATCTGTTTCCGTACGCATGAAAAATAGACTTTACATATTATTCATCATTCATATTCTGACACTGTCTTCTGTGTTACACGCAAATGAGATTGAATACGGTTTATTTATCAAGTCTCATCCGGTAAAAGATATGGAGAAGACCTCGCTGATTTTGGAAAATGCAAAACCTTTCAAACTATTTAAAGAAACAAGTTTAACATTCGACCTGTCGGTTCGTCCCGAAAATCCTTTCGGTATCATTCTCCGGATGATTACCAACCGGAATGAAAATATGGACCTTTTCATTACCCCGGGCGAAGACGGCAAATATTACCTGATGTTAGCGATCAATGAAGCCGTATACCAGATGCAGGAAAGTATTCTGCTTGAACAATGGACGCCGGTTCGTCTTGTGCTTTCTTCTGCCGGAAATGAATTTTCCTTATCCTACAAAAATTCAACGCTATCTGTTCCTTATGCGATATCCCAAATCGAAAATATAAAAATCTCTTTCGGATTATGCCCTTTTCCTAATTATTCTCTCTACGATGTTTCTTCGGTTAACATCCGGAACGTCAGGATATACAATAACGACAAACCGGTTCGATACTGGAAACTGGAAAAACACGAAGATAATCTTTCTTACGATTCTATTGCCAACGTACCGGCTATTACAAATAATTCCAAATGGATCATTGATGATTATTCCAGATGGACTAAATTTTACTCAAAACCAGTTAAAAACAATTCTTTATATGCTTTCAGCAGTCTGCAGGGAAAACTCTACATCATACCGGACGATCAAAGACAGTTGATTTATTGTTATGACATCCGAAGTGGAACCGAACGCATCATAAGCGCCAAAAACAAACATGCTACCAACCCAAACAGCAGCCGGTTAATTTATGACCAACTCCGAAACAATCTGATTATTTATAACCTGGAAGACCGCTCCACTTTTATTCTTTCTCTCAAACAGTTATACTGGAAATGTAATGATAAATCTTTCATCCCGGAAGATTTCGGATATTATAATCATTCTTCGATTTATTCTGCTGCCGATTCTATGCTGTACTCATTCGGAGGATACGGATATTTGAAATACAATAATGAATGGATTGCCCTGAATGTCTATAACGATTCAGTTACCAAGATGTGCCTTCCTGAAATATCTCCCCGTTTTTATGCTTCAACCGTTAAAATCGACAGCCTGCTGTATATTTTCGGTGGCAAAGGAAGCAAAACAGGCAGGCAGGAAATATTTCCCCAGCATTACATTGATTTGTACGCTGTGAACGTTACGAACGGGAAAACGACACAATTATGGTCTATGGATGAAGTAGATGAGAATTTCTATTCCGGAGAAAATATGATTTACGATGAAGATAACAAATGTTTTTATATTCTTACCGATATAGAAGACCTTACTTTAATAAAGCTTGCGGAAAACCGGAAAGGTTATGAAAAAATGTCGTTTTTTGCTTACGATAGCCTTGCTCCTAAAGCTTTTTACCGGAATCTGTACTTGTCGCCCGACCGGCAACATTTTCAGGCTTTAGTTGTCCGGAGCACTTCCGGAAACGATTGGCTCATTGAATTATACGCATTGAACTATCCTCCCCTCCCATTATATACGGGGACAAAAGAGCAGGCGAAAGAAAAAACAGTCTCCCGTCTCCCGTTTTTTATTGCGGGCTTTCTCTTTTTGAGCAGCCTTTTGTTGTCGTATTTCTTCTTTAAAAGAAGAAAAAAATTCTTCAAAACCTTGCCGGAAAAGGATTTTAAAAACAAAACGTCTTATTCCGGAACAGATATTCCGAAAAAAACAAAAACAGGTTATCATGATTTTTCGAAGCAATCCATTTGCTTTCTGGGAGAATTTTCCGTTATCAATCGCAAAGGGATTGAAATAACTTCCAGGTTCTCTCCCATATTAAAAGATATTTTCGTTTTGTTAATCCTTAATTCGACGAAAGACAAAAAGGGCGTTCTGACCGGTGAATTTACCAAACTTTTTTGGTTTGACAAAAGCAAGGATGCCGCAAAAAATAACAGGAACGTCCATTTCAGCAAGCTCCGCTCCATACTGAATGATATTGGGAATGTGGAAATTGTCAGTAACGACAGACATTGGAAAATCCAACTGGGCGAAAGGCTTGTTAGCTGTGACTATATAGAAGCCTTAAACCTGCTTTCAAATATAAAAGAACATTTACATGATGAAACGAAAATAGAAAACTTGCTGGAAATCTTAAATCGTGGGGCATTACTCCCTGATGTTGAAAATGGTTGGGTGGATAATTTCAAACGGGATTTTTCGAATCTGGTGATTGATGTGCTGACCGATTTATCACAAAATACAGCTTTCCTTCTGAACGAGAATATCAAGCTGAAAATAGCAGACATCCTTTTCATGCATGACTATCTGAACGAAGATGCCCTTTACCTGAAATGCTCCACATTTTTACATTCCGGAAAAAAAGGAATTGCCAGAAATGTTTATGAGAATTTCTGTAAAGAATATTTCGAACTGCTTCGGGTCAATTACAAATATTCCCTTTCCGATATCTTGCACAAGAAGAATATTTCCTGATTTTCTTGCCTCTCTCTGGATAGGAATATCTGCTCTTTCGGAACGTGACAATTTGAATAGTGGTGATCCGGGCGGGATTCGAACCCACGACCCACAGCTTAGAAGGCTGTTGCTCTATCCAGCTGAGCTACCGGACCCTTTTTGTATTTTTTGCGCCTGCAAAGGTACATAAAATCATTTAAAATAGCAAAAAGAACCTATACTTTTTTGTATCTCTGTCAGAACGGATAACCTACCGCAATATGCCATGCCCAATTATCGGTAAAATTGGGATTCGTAATCACCCACGCCTCTTTTCCCCGCAATGATGGGTCGAAAGCTTTCCATCCGCAATCGAACCGTACTAAAAAGTAATCCATAACTAAGCGCAAACCAATTCCGTAGCCTAATGCGATTTCTTTATGGAAAGAGTCTAATTTGAATGTTCCACCCTCTTGACCTTCATAATTCTTTATCGTCCATATATTTCCGGCGTCAATAAATACAGCGGCTTCCAGTTTCCAGAAAAAACGGCTACGATATTCGATGTTAAAATCCATCTTGATATCACCCGACTGATTGAAAAAAGTCGTCGAATCAACCCGCTGATACCTCCCCGGTCCCAACTCGCGAACCGACCACGCACGTACGCTGTTCGCCCCGCCCGAATAATACCGTTTTTCAAAAGGAAGCATCTGAGTGTTACCGTATGGAAAACCAATTCCTCCGCCTATCCGCCAGGCAATTGAGTTTTGTTTGTCCAATACGACCGTTCGGGCGTAATTCACATCTCCTTTCACAAACTGGGCGAAAAGAGTGTTGAACAAATTGTATGAACCTTGAGCGTCTTTTTTCACGTTTCTCATTGTATTCAGCAGATACAACAAATTTCCCGCCGATTCCACAGATGCGTGAAAAGAATAAGCATTCCGGCGAGTCTGTGTCGGATCGAACGTTGTTTTGGAATAGGAATATCCCGATCCGACAATAAATTGATCGGTATATCCAAAATATTTAGCGCCGGAAGGCAACAGTCTCATGAAAATAGAATCTTTTTTCGGCAGATACACATAATCAATGTCCAGTAAATCAAATTGATGGTATGCCGGCAATCTATCTCCATCCCGCCAAATATATCTGACTCCCCCCGAAAGCAGAATCCGATTGTATTCAGGGCGATTCTGATGATTATAACTCATGGAAAATTCCGTCGAAGCCCTTAAGTTTCTCGGTATATGAATAAACGGAATAACAAATTTCGGTATGTGAACCGAAG
>JAISXN010000202.1 GCA_031270525.1 Candidatus Symbiothrix sp.
TCCAGACAGTTGGTGGAAATATTGAAAATCAATAATCCGGCAGCATCTGCATTTAAGGACAGGGCATCACGCTCCGCTGTAGTCAGCCGGGGCAAATGCAGCCCGCCTTTATTACTTCCTGCGTCTAATTCTAAGAGTGAATAAGCCGGTGGCTCTTTATCACTTCCGATGGTCACTTGTGCATTCGCACTTGCTGCGCTCAAAGCTAAGAGCGCCAGCATTAGATAAATCATTTTTCTCATTTTTTCATCTTTTTTCCAAATTTTCAAATTTTTTCTTTAACATTTGTTTGCATTTAATTGAAATATCTGCAACTATCTCAATTACAAATATTTATTCAATCAATTTTCGTGTTTCAAGTGTCTGTCACTGTATAGGTGACGGACACTCTTTGCAACTTCCTGAAAACCACATTGTTAAGGAGGCAAATGTTTACAAAATGTTTTAGTAATTGTTAAAATTTGCAGAGGGGTTTTGAGAAAAAGTGGCTTAAAAAATTGAATTTAAGATACTTAAGTGTCTTAAGAAACGGACTTGCTAGCTAAACATTTGTTAAACATGCTAAGAATCAATAATTTAGGAACAAAAAAACGGGGAAAATACGTCTTGCAAATTGACTGTTCGACAAGCTCACCGGACAGGTAAAAATTCATTCAATAGGATAATAATCAACAGATTGAGTATTTATACCTTTGTTGTGAATTGATAATGATAGCCGAAATGTCCGTCACCTATACAGTGACAGACAAGTTTGTTAAAAACATTATATGTCGTGCATCGTACACCGTGTACCTAATGTACAAAATCAACCTGCGCAAAAAATAAACCCAAATTATTTTCCGATTATTTCTTGCTAAATAAACTTTTTTCCGTACTTTTGCACAAACAAACAAAAAGTGTGCAAGTTTAATATGGAAAAAATGACTTTTATTAAATTGTATGAAAAAAGTTTTCGCAAAAACTTTGACTTTCCGGCCATGACCGATTACGGTTCGGGAAAAACGTTTACCTATGGAGAAGTGGCAAAGGAAATTGCTAAATTACATATTTTATTCAAAGAATGTAAGATTAATCCCGGCGATAAAATTTCCGTGATTGGTAAAAACAGTAGCCGTTGGTGTATTGCTCATTTGGCGACCATTACTTATGGAGCGGTTATCGTTCCTATTCTTCACGATTTTAATGCCAATGACGTTCAACATATTATCAATCATTCCGATTCGGTGTTGCTGTTTGCCGCAGATGCAATTTGGGAAACCTTGGCAGACGAAGGAATTCCCGGCGTAAAAGGCATTATCTCTTTGACCGATTTTCGTTTGTTATCTCAACAGGAAGACGAGAATTTAAACTGTGTGATAAGCCGGTTGGACGAAAAATTCGCTGCAAAATACCCGAACGGTTTCGGACCGGACGACATCAGCTATTCCAATCAATCGGACGAAGAAGTGGTTGTATTAAATTATACTTCCGGTACAACCGGTTTCAGCAAAGGCGTAATGATTTTAGGTCGCAACTTGCTGGGAAACATGGAATTTGCGCACAATCATATCGGTTTGAAACGAGGCGACCGGATGCTTTCGTTTCTGCCTTTAGCCCATACATACGGCGCCGCTTTCGATTTTTTGTACGCCTTGACGGAGGGAGTAGAAACTACTTTTTTAGGAAAAACCCCCGCTCCGAAAATTTTATTGAAAGCTTTCGGGGAAGTTCAACCCGAAATTGTGATTTCCGTACCGTTGATTTTCGAGAAAATCTATAAAAACATGATTATCCCGATTTTAAATAAACGGCCAATTAATTGGGCATTGAGCCTTCCTTTGTTGGATACGCAGATTTATTCGCAGATAAGGAAAAAATTGATTCATGCTTTGGGTGGAAAAATCCGGCAGGTAATTGTCGGCGGAGCGCCTTTCAACAGCGAAGTAGAAGATTTCATGCTGAAAATCAAATTCCCGATTTCGGTAGGTTACGGAATGACCGAATGTGCGCCTTTAGTCAGTTTTTCGCTTTGTACTGATTTTATTCCCCATTCCTGCGGGAAAGTCCTGGAGTGCATGGAAGCCCGGATTGATTCGGAAGACCCGGAAAATATTGCCGGAGAAATTCAGGTAAGGGGACAAAACGTAATGGCCGGTTATTACAAAAATGAAATAGTTGCCAAAGAAGTTTTTACGGACGACGGCTGGTTGAGAACCGGCGACCTGGGTACTTTAGACAAAAACAATAACCTGTTTATCAGGGGACGCTCCAAAACGATGATTCTCGGTCCCAGCGGACAAAATATTTATCCTGAAGAAATCGAAGCTAAACTCAATAATCTTCCGTTTGTCATGGAAAGTCTGGTAATAGAAAAAAATCGCCGCCTGATTGCTTTGGTTTATCCCGATTATGATTCTGTGGACGAGTCGGGTCTGTCGCACGATGATTTGGCGCTTATCATGGAAGAAAATAAAGCGACATTGAATAATGCAGTTGCTTCTTACGAAAAGATTGCGGAAATCCGGCTTTTTCCGAATGAATTTGAGAAAACGCCGAAAAAGAGTATAAAACGATATTTATATAATAATATTTGAATAAAAAAGCGAATTTTTCGTATTAAATATCTATATTTGTAGGAAAAATTAAATTTTACAATGGAATATTCAGAAAATTTTATTGGCCTTTATACAAAAAGTTTTCGCAATTATTTTGATTATCTTGCACTTAGCAATTATGGCTCCGATGTAAAGTTCACCTACGGCGACATGGCTAAGGAAATAGCGAAACTACACATTTTGTTTGAAGAACAAAATGTAAAACAAGGAGAGAAAATTGCATTAATCGGGAAAAATAACGCGTATTGGTGTATAATTTTTATGGCATCCGTCACTTATGGTGCGGTTATAGTTCCGATATTGCAGGATTTTAGCGCTACCGATGTGCACCACATCGTCAATCATTCCGGTTCGAAGCTTCTTTTCGCATCCGATTCCATGCTGAAAAATCTGGACGAAAAACAAATGCCCTCTTTAAAAGCTGCTTTTCCTTTTTCGGATAAAAATTTGTTGGATATGCAAGATTTCCTGGATAAAAAATTGGCGGAAAAATATCCCAAAGGTTTTACGGCGGAAGACATTCATTATCCCGAATTTCCGAATGAAAACCTGGTCATTCTGAATTATACCTCCGGGACAACCGGCTTCAGCAAAGGCGTATTGCTGACCGGAAACAACCTGATCGGTAATCTGGCGTTCGCACATCAGGAAATAAAAATAAAAAAAGGAGATAATCTGGTTTCCCTGCTTCCCCTGGCGCACGCTTATGGCTGCGGTTTTGAATTTCTCTTCCCGATGAAAGAAGGCTGTCATGTTATTCTTCTCGGTAAAACGCCTTCGCCCAATATTTTGTTGAGCGCTTTCAAGGAATACAAACCTTCTTTGATTATAGCCGTACCGCTTATCCTGGAGAAAATTTACAAACGAATGATTATTCCGGTAATCAGTAAGAAAAGTTTCGCCGTTGCCCTTAAGGTTCCTTTACTGAATCAATTGCTGTATTCGGTAATCCGGAAAAAATTAATTAAAGCATTTGGCGGACAATTCATTCAGGTTGTCATCGGAGGCGCACCCCTGAATGCCGAAGTAGAAGAATTTCTGTTGAAAATCAAATTCCCGGTTTCCGTGGGTTACGGAATGACCGAATCTGCACCGTTGATTAGTTTCTCATTGTATGCCAAATACATACCCTTGTCTTGTGGAAAAATCTTACCGAATATGCAAGTCCGGATTGACTCTCCCGATCCTTATAAAATCGTAGGGGAAATTCAAGTCAAAGGACAAAACGTTATGGTTGGTTATTACAACAATGAAGAAGCGACAAGAAGCGCCTTCACGGAAGATGGTTGGCTGAAAACGGGAGATTTAGGCACAATCGATAAAGACAACAACATTTTTATCCGCGGACGTTCGAAAGATATGTTATTGAGCGCCGCCGGACAAAATATTTATCCCGAGGAAATCGAAGCCAAATTAAACAATTTGCCTTACGTGGGCGACAGTTTGGTAGTTGATAGAAATGGAAAATTAATCGCTTTGGTTTATCCCGATTATGAAACAGCCAAACAAAAAGGCGTTTCTCAAGATGATTTGCGGAAAATAATGGACGAGAATACGGCCGTTTTGAATAAAATGGTAGCTTCCTACGAAAAAATTGCGGAAATTCAGTTGACCGACGAGTTCGAAAAAACCCCAAAAAGGAGCATAAAACGGTATTTATACAAGTAAAAAAATTTTTTTTCAAAAAAAACACAAAAAATCAAAAAGTGTTATTCAACATGTTAAATAATATGTTTATCTTTGTACCGGTTTTTTCGAAAGAACCAATAACATTCATAAATCGTTTTAATTATTAAGAAAATGAAAAAGTTAGTATTATTTTTTGCAATGGCATCTGTTGTTGCACTTAGCGCTTGCTCAAACAAAGCAAAAGAAGAACCTGCTCAGGAACCGGTACAAACAGAAGAACCCGCTCCTGCTCCCGCACAAGACGATGCAACAGCTCCGGCTGAAGCTACCGAAGCTCCTGCGGAAGCTCCGGCTGAAGCACCGGCTCAGTAAGCAGTTACAAATGAATTGAGAGAAACCGCCTCAAATTTTTGAGGCGGTTTTTTTTGTCTATTTAAAGAAAAATATGTAACTTTGCAGGCCGATTATTATTCAAAATATGTAAGTGTTTGATTTTGACCTTTTTATTCCAAAAACGCATTTGCTTGTCGAAAAGGGAAATAATTGAACCGATGATTTATTAACAAACAAAAAAATTTTAAAAGTGGATACTTTAAGTTATAAGACCATATCCGCCAATAAGGCAACCGTAAACAAGGAATGGGTTGTAGTTGATGCAGACGGTCAACATTTGGGACGTTTGGCCTCGAAAGTAGCGAAACTCCTGCGCGGCAAATATAAACCGAATTTTACGCCCCACGTAGATTGCGGCGATAATGTGATTATTATCAATGCCGAAAAGGTGGTATTAACCGGAAATAAATGGACAGACCGCATTTATCTTTCCTACACCGGTTATCCCGGCGGACAAAAAGAACATACCCCGGCCGATTTGCAGAAAAAAAGTAGCGACCGTTTGTTCCGGAAAGTAGTAAAAGGCATGCTTCCCAAAAATAAATTGGGCGACAAGTTGCTTAAGAATATGTATGTGTATGATGGGACAACTCACAAACAAGAGGCTCAACAACCCAAAGCAATCGATATTAATTCTCTTAAATAAAAAAAATGGAAGTAGTAAATGCATTAGGAAGACGTAAAGCGGCCGTCGCTCGGGTTTACGTTAAAGAAGGCGCCGGAAAAATTCTGATTAACAAGCGCGAATTTGAAACCTATTTCCCTTCGTCCCTGCTTCAGTATGTCGTCAAGCAACCCTTGAATAAATTAGGTGTTGCCGGACAATACGACATCACAATCAATTTGCAGGGAGGCGGTTACAAAGGTCAATCCGAAGCGGCCCGCTTGGGTATCGCCCGCGCATTGGTGAAAATCAATCCGGCCGACAAATCTGCTTTGAGATCCGAAGGGTTCATGACCCGCGACCCGCGCGAAGTGGAACGGAAAAAGCCGGGAAGACCCAAAGCAAGAAAGAGATTCCAATTCTCGAAACGCTAATCAATTACAAATTACGAATTACGTGTTTGTCGATTTTATTCGTAATTCATAATTGAATAAGGTTTAGTATCTAAACCGGTTAGGACTTGTTCCGCAAGATGATTTGTCGAGCAACTACTTAACGGTTGGTTTTAAACAAAAAAGAATGTAAACAACAAAAAAAATTAAACAAACAATGTCAAAAGTATCATTTGAACAATTATTGGAAGCCGGTTCACACTTCGGACACTTGAAACGGAAGTGGAATCCTTCGATGGCTCCTTACATCTTTATGGAACGTAACGGTATCCATATCATTGATTTATACAAAAC
>JAISXN010000031.1 GCA_031270525.1 Candidatus Symbiothrix sp.
TAGCTTGAATCAATGGCCGATTCCAATTGTTGTATAGCGAAAGAATATCTTAACACATCCATCCGCTCAATGGTGCTGTCGTTGAAAAGGATTTTAATTGTATCTCCGTTCATCTGATAGCCGGTGTTCCAGAGAATGGGATTTTTGTACAAATTCAGGATGGAATCGACGGTATTGAATTGTAGTGAGTCGCAAACTCCCTGTATATCAATTCGGTAAAAACGCACGCCATAATATGCTTTGATTTCTCTTTCCTTGTCGACGGTTTTCATCGACAGGGTATCGGCATGGAGGAAAAGGGAATCTTTCCGGGAATATTCAATCATTTGCGCCGAATCGGTAGCAAAAGCGAATTTTGTATTTTCATCGTAATAGCCGTAATTTCCCAACAGGATTACTTTTTTCACCGTATCGTTCAAGACCATATCGCCGAAAGCTTCAATAAATCCATCCGTTTTATTGTAAAAAAGCGAATCGGCCGTTATTGTTTTGGTTTTGTCTTTGCTTACGACTAAAGAACGGTTTTGCAGCAGGGATTCTTCGGAGAGGGTGTTGTACCAGCCTTTGTCGGTGTAGATTGTGCCGCTGTCGGATTCGATGATTGTCGGACTTACAATGTGGGCAATCCGGGTTTCCGTACTGTATTCCAACGTATCACAAGTAAGTAAGAATTGCGGATTGGTCAGCCGGACGGAGTCTTTAAAATAAGCCAGTTTTGTTCCCGGTGAATATTGCGCGTAAACGGATTTTAATTCGTTGACGGAATCGAGAAGCCGGCCTTTGTTGAAATAATAAGCAATATTGATGTGCCGGTCGTAATTGAAACTGTCGGTAAACAGAGTAACGTTCCGGTTTATCATACGGACATGGTTACGGAGTTTCGCCAATTGGATATTGGCGTCGTAGTGCAGATAGTCGCCGTAAATAAACAAGGTATCTCCCTGTTCGAAGCGGACATTGCCGAAAGCTTCCATCGTTTGGGTTACGTCGTTGAAATAAGCGCTGTCGCAATACATGTAAGAACTGTCGTGCCGCATAACAACATTTCCCCTTAAAATTTGGATATTGTGTTCGAACAATCCGGACGAATCGGCGTATTCGATGGCAGCTTTACTCGTACCTCCCTGTTTCGGAGGAGTTTGCGCCATTCCGATGAAAACCGTTACAACGAAAAGGATAACGAAAACGGCGGTTTTAACCGGACTATTTTTGCACCCATCCATCTTTTTCGAAATCGCAATTTTTCCAATTATCGTTTATTCGGATATAGGTTTCTTTTTGTTTTTTTGCAATCCATTTATCAATAATTTGCTGGTGTTTCTCGGCTTCTACCATAGACCTCAACGCTTGGAAATCTTCGGACAGATTGGCTTTGTGTCCTTCTGTTCTGGATTTTAGTTTGACGATAGCGGCAATTTGTTGTCCTTTGGAATTAATCATGGTAAACGGTTGGGAAATATCGCCTATTTTCATCGTATAAACCACTTTCCCGATTTCGGGAGGCAGTTCGCTCATTTCGAAACGGGAAGTTCCTATCCTGTCGGAATAATTTTCTCCGTTGTTATTTACCATCAAACCTTGATTGTTGCGGGTGTCCTTGTCGGACGACAAATAGGGAACCGCTTCTTCAAAAGTAAATTTTCCGCCGGTAATGTCGTTTCGGATGGAATCTAATTTTTGGGTGGCTTCTGCCAATTCTTCCGCAGAAATTTCAGGTTTGAGTAAAATATGGCGAACATTGATTCTATCGCCGCGTTTTTCAATCAGTTGGATGATGTGGTAACCATATTCGCTTTTGATAACCCTGGAAATTCGTTTCGGATCGTTCAATTCAAATGCAACAGCGGCAAAATCAGGATCTAAAGAGCCTTTTCCCAGAAATCCCAACTCGCCGCCTCTTTCGGCCGAAACTTTATCCTGAGAATAAAGCCGCGCCAAAGTGGAAAATTGCTTTTTGCCGTTGGTAACTTCCTCCGTATAGTCTCTCAAGCGTTCTTTGATATTGTCGATTTCCGCCAGGGAAACCGTCGGCTCAATGGTGAGGATTTCAACTTCGACGGTCGTCTCGATATAGGGAAGGCTGTCCTGAGGAATTTTGTTGAAAAAAGCTCTCACTTCAGCCGGCGTAATTTTCAGATTTTTAACGAGATTAGATTGTACTTCCCTAACGATATATTTTTCTTTGATATTTTTACGCAATTCTTCCCTGTAGGCATTTATGGATTCGTGTAAATATTCTTCCAATTTTTCCTGAGAACCTATTTGACTGACGGCGTAGTTTATTTGGGCTTCTACTTCCTGATAAACTCTTGAGTCGGGAATATCTATACTATCTAATTTTGCCTGGTGTAAAAACAGTTTTTGAATAGCCATCTGTTCGGGTATCACACAATAGGGGTCGCCCGATATGCGCTGCCTTTCCATTTCCATGTGTAAACGCGTGTTTTCAACATCCGACAAGAGAATGGCGTCGTCTCCGATAACCCAGATAACTTGGTCTATTACATTGCTTTGCGCTTGCAGTGCAAGTAAATTGGAAAGTGTAATCAGAACTAAAAGTAAAAACTTTCTCATTTTTTGTTGTATTATTCTTTATAAAATTTGATATCTCCTTTATTCAATGCCCGTTGATAAATATCATTTTCCGTTTGCTTCAGAAAGTCGATTTTCTGTTGATTGACAAGCATTTCCCTAACGATGGGCATGGCGTATTCAAATGGCGCAAAATCATCCGGCGATAAAAACTCGGTGACATTCAGAAAATAATAATAACCCTCGTCTTGTTGTTCGAAATAATTCCCGCCGTTTTTCAAAATAAGCGCTTTACTGCTTGCCTCAGGCCAATTATTCTTCAATTCGTCGAAAGAAATCCATTTATCTAAAAAATGATCAAAAGTTACCGCATTACGGACACTGTATTTTTCCAGTTTTTCTCTCGAAGCCATAGAAGATACGGATTTATAACTATTTCTGATTTCCTCAATTTCAGGCGCATCTATGGGGACTTTCAGAAAAACTCCTTTTACCAGATATTGGTCTGATTTGAATTTTTCTTTATTATCCTTGTAATAATTATACAAATCCTGTTCCCTGATTGTTTTAATCACTTTTTCATTAATCAGTTGTTCCTGATAATGATAAATCACCAGTGATTTCCTGTAATTTTCAACCAATTGGTTGATGTACTCCCTGTCGCCTGTGTTTTTTTCGGCAATATCATACATCAACACACCGGTAATCCAAGTCCGGATAAAATGTTCCGCCTCAATAATACTATCATTTTGAGATAAACCGGCCGGAATATTTTCATCCAAAACTTGTTTAGTCAATACTTTATTTCCTGCTTTTACAATAGGCGTATCGTCGCCTTTTTCCGATTGTGAGCAGGAAAACATCAGCAAAGATACAACAACTGCCGGAAATATGAATCTCATAAATAGTTAAAGAATATCATTGAATTGAAAATAATATGTCATTGTATATTTTTACCGGATATTTTTCATTTAATTTTTTGATCCATTCTTTTTCCAGATAGTCCTGATAATCGGTTACAACCGTACCTCGCATATCGGTAAAAGAATCCGGCGCATCCAGCACTTTTCCCAAGAGGAAGAAATCGCCGAATCCTTCGAGTTTTTCGGCTTTGCCGGTTTTGAAAGCTTGCTCGTCGACAAACAGATTTTCTCCTTTTTTGAATAAACCTTTTTCAACCTTTACATAAGAGACTTCTCCGACTTTATAATTTTCGTTCAAGTAGTCAACGGCTTTTTCAGGATTCATTTTGGAAATTTCCTTTTGCATTTTCTTTTTGGTCTTCGCGTCTTTCGCAAAAATTATATATCCTTTATAATGAGGTTCATCCCAGGTATACTGTTGTTTATTGGCATCAAAAAACTTCTGAAGTCCTTCCAAATCGGACGAGGCTTTATCCCAAACTTCACGTTTGCAGACTTCAAACATTAACGATCCGTCGCGAAATTCCCGAATCAAATTGGCAAATTCCGGATAGCGATTTTCCAAGTCCCGGTTCAGCGCATTCACTAAAACCGAATATTCATAAGCTTTCAATCTTTCTGCGACCAATTCGGTAGATACTTTATTCGGCGAATAAGGGTCTTTTTTCAGAAAGTTAATAAAATCATTCGTAGTATAAGTTGTATTATCTACCTTGAATAATACGTTGTCATTGTTTGCATACGCAGCTTCGAACAAACTGTCGGTCGGATATATGGTAACTGCCGAATTAATAAGCTTTTGATATATTAGCTCATCTTTGGAGAATCCGAACTCTTTTTTCAGTCTGTCAATAGCCGGTTGATATAAAGCAACCGTATATCCGCCTTTTTTCAGGAGGTTTTCGATTTCGCTTTGTTTTTCTTCAAATGATTCCAATGGTTTTTCACCGGTCAATTTAGCGATATGGAATCCGAATGGGGTTCTGAACGGTTGGGTAAGTTCTCCGATTTTTTTCAGTGCGAATATGTTATCACGAAATTCTTCAACCATGTTTCCATATCCGAACCAGTTCAAATCGCCGCCTCTGGATGCGGTTCCCTGATCGTCGGAATTTTCTTTGGCCAAAGTAGCAAAATCGGCGCCGTTCGATAGCGCGTTATAAATCGAATCTATTTTGTTTTGCGCTTCGGTAACTTGCGCTTGATCTGCGTCTTCCGGAACCCTGATTAAAATATGGGAAGCCTTGAGTTGTCCGGGATTATCCCTTTTGTTAAGTACTTTAAGAATATGGTATCCGTAATTGCTGCGGGCTATTCCGACCTGTCCGGCCGGCAAACCGTAAGCCGCATCTTCCATAGGCAAATTCAGTTGTAAGCCGCTGAACCAACCCAGATAACCGTCGTTTTCCTTGCTTTGTTCGTCAAGGGTGTATTCCTGTACCATTTTATCATAACTCTCTCCTTTGCGAATGCGATTGTAGA
>JAISXN010000143.1 GCA_031270525.1 Candidatus Symbiothrix sp.
GCCTTGATTTCGTTGCGGATTTGATTGGAAATATCGTTCTGCAGCCAACATTTGCGAATATCCAGTACTTTATCGAACATACCGGGAATATGGAATCCCAAGGCATTCCGGTTTTCGACGGGGACGCCCGATTGAATTTCTTCCTCTGTCATCCATCTTTTGTTGGAAAAGGTAAATTCCAATTTGTTGCGGTAAAATTGCGTTTTTTCCGAACCGAGTATCGGAGTGATCTTTGGCAGTTCGATTTTCCCGATACGCGTCAAATTATCAATGACTTGCTGTTGTTTGTACCGGATTTGTTCGGCGTAGGGAAGGATTTGCCATTTACAGCCTCCGCACACGCCGTAATGTTCGCAGAAAGCTTCCGTCCGTTGCCGGGAATATTCGTGAAAATGAATGGCTTTTCCTTCCGCGTAACTGTTTTTCTTCCGTGTCAATTGAATGTCGACGACGTCGCCGGGAACTGCAAAAGGAATGAAAATAACCAAATCGTTGTGTCGCGCGATGGCTTTTCCTTCGGCGGCAATTCCGGTAATAAGCACCTTTTCCTGAACCGGTAACGGTTTTTTATTTTTCTTTGTCATTTTATTGAGGTTTTAACGCGGAGCGGCATGGAGTTTCGTTTTGAGGATCGAAAACAGGATGTAGCAAATAATTGCAAGACTGATACCGAAAAAACGGAATAAAATTATCAATAGAATAGCGATGCCGATTAACAAATATGCCCATTGGTTTTTCTCCCAGGAATAGCTTTTGAATTTCAATGAGAACATGGGTAATTCGGATACCATTAATAAGCAAAAAGCAAGGATTAAGATTAAAATGATAAAGCAAACCGCTATTTCATAACCTTTTATAAAAGGAATGATTGCCGGAATCAACGAAACCCAAAAAAGTGCATTGGCCGGAACGGGTAAGCCCAGAAACGAATCTTTTTGACGGGTATCAATATTGAATTTTGCCAGTCGCAATGCGGAAAAAACCGGAATTAAAAAAGCAGAGTAGGGGAGAAAGCTTGTTTCGAAAAACGTTCCGGCAGAAACGGTATTCAAAAACGAAAAAACCACAAATCCCGGCGCCAATCCGAAACTGACGACGTCGGCCAGGGAATCCAGCTGTCCGCCAATCGGGGAATATGCTTTCAGCAAACGCGCACAGAATCCGTCCAGAAAATCGAACACGGCGGCCAGAATGATGAACAGGAAAGCACCTGAATAGTTGTTGTATTCCAATGTCATGATACACGACAGACAGCCTGCAAAAAGGTTCAAACAAGTGATAATGTTCGGGACCTGTTTCATTCGGATCGTTAAATTTGAGCGATAAGCGTTTGGTTTCCTTTTACTCCCACGTCCAACCCCACTTTAACGTCCGTATGCAACGGCAAAAATAAATCCACGCGGGAACCAAATTTTATAAAACCCATTTGTTGATTAATCCGGCATTGTTCGCCGTTTTTTACGTAAGTTACAATCCGTTTGGCCATAGCGCCGGCAATTTGCCGTACCAGGACTTTTTCGCCGCTATCCAATTCGATTACAATTGTTGAGCGTTCATTTTCAGCGCTTGATTTCGGTAAATAGGCCGCCTTGAACCGGCCGGGTTGATATTTGTATTCAACAATTTTCCCATCGCAGGGAATCCAGTTTACGTGCGCGTTGAACAAACTCATAAAGATAGAAACCTGAATCCGCTTATCTTGGAAATATTCATTTTCGTTCACTTCCTCCACAACAACTATTGTTCCGTCGGCCGGAGCGACAATCGCGCCTGATCTGTAATTTATGAAAATCCGGTTCGGACTGCGGAAGAAATTAACAATCATAAGCATAAGGCCTATCGAAAGTAATAAAAAGAAATAAAAAAACAATGTTTTGCTTGCCACTCGGTACAATATGAGATTGGTAAGTAATAACATTCCGAATGTAATAAGAATTATTGTATGACCTTCCTTGTGAATCTTCATGCTTCCGTCATTATTGCATTTCGCGTGCAAAGGTAAGATATTTTTTTAATTTTCAGGTAGGTTATTATATGATTTTTGCTTTTTGATATCCGTCTTTCAGCAGGATTTCACAAATTTTATTCCTAAAATCGCCTTGGATAATAATTTCGCCGTCTTTGGCTGAGCCGCCGACTCCGCATTTTCCTTTCAGCAGTTTTCCTAAGTCTTGCAAATCCTCATCGTTTCCGGTAAACCCTGTGATTAAAGTGACTTTTTTGCCGCCGCGGTTCCGTTTGTCCAAAGAAATCCGCAAAGCCTGTTTTTCTTTGGGCAAGGTTTCGACTTTCCCTGTATGATCCGTTTCGTATTGAAAATCAGGATTTGTCGAATAAACAATATTTAAACGGTCTTTCCAATCATTGTGTTTCATAATTATTTTGAATAAAATGTGGGGTAAAAGTACAAAAAAATCCGCTTTTTTTGTATTTTTGCACTTGAAATAATTACAAATAAAGGGATATGATTAACAGAATCAATGCGTTACTGTCTGAAATAAATGATTTACGCGCCAACAACAGCGAAGAAATCGAAGCTTTAAGGATTAAATACCTGAGTAAAAAAGGCGAAATCACTCATTTGATGAACGATTTTCGCAATGTGGCTGCTGAAGAAAAACGATTCATCGGACAAAAATTGAATGAATTGAAAGAAAAAGCGCTCCAACGAATCAATTTGTTAAAGGAAAGTTTTGAAAATCAAAACGCTACCGATGATGCATTGGATTTGACCCGGACTTCCTACCCCTATCATGTCGGTACAAGACACCCACTTTCCATTGTCCGGAAAGAAATTTGCGATATTTTTGCACGATTGGGATTCAGCATTGCCGAAGGTCCCGAAATTGAAGACGATTGGCATGTTTTTTCTTCCTTGAACTTTGCCGAAGATCATCCGGCGCGTGATATGCAGGACACATTTTTTGTGAAACAAGGAAAAGATTTACTGTTGAGAACACATACTTCTTCCGTCCAAACCCGCGTCATGGAAAAAACACAACCGCCTATCCGCATCATTTGTCCCGGACGCGTCTATCGAAACGAGGCGATTTCTTACCGGGCACATTGTTTTTTCCACCAGGTAGAAGCTTTGTACGTCGATAAAAACGTTTCTTTTGCCGATTTGAAACAAACCCTCCTGTTCTTTGCCAAAGAAATGTTCGGACCGGATACGAAAATCCGCTTGCGTCCGTCTTTCTTTCCGTTTACCGAGCCGAGCGCCGAGATGGATATCAGTTGCAACCTTTGCGGCGGGAAGGGTTGCCCGTTCTGCAAACACACCGGTTGGGTGGAAATTCTGGGTTGCGGTATGGTTGATCCCAATGTTTTGGAAAATTGTGGAATAGACAGTAAAATATATTCGGGATACGCTCTCGGAATGGGTATTGAACGGATTACCAACCTCAAATACCAGGTGAAAGATTTACGCCTGTTTTCCGAAAATGATGTGCGGTTTTTGCGGGAATTTGAATCGGCCACATAGATATGACAAAACAGGAACGTTATAAAAAGGTAATCGACTGGTTTGAACGAAACATGCCTGTCGCCGAAACGGAATTGCATTATAAAAATCCTTTTCAATTGTTGATTTCGGTGATTCTCTCGGCGCAATGTACGGATAAACGTGTCAATATGATTACTCCCGCTCTGTTTGAGGCCTTTCCGACGCCGGAAGTCCTGGCCGCTTCAAACAAAGAAACGGTTTTCGAATACATAAAAAGTGTTTCCTATCCCAACAATAAAGCCAATCACTTGGTTGAGATGGCTAAAAAACTGATGAGTGATTTTGACGGGAAAGTTCCTTCGGCTATCGAAGATTTAACGAAATTGCCCGGCGTCGGAAAGAAAACGGCGAATGTGATTGCTTCGGTCGCTTTCAATATTCCCGCTTTGGCCGTAGATACGCATGTTTTCCGCGTGGCTAACCGGATTGGTTTGACCGATAATTCCAAAACGCCTTTGGAAACGGAAAAAGAACTTACCAAATATATTCCCAAACGGCTTTGGTCAATTGCCCATCATTGGTTGATTTTACACGGGCGATACGTTTGTGCAGCCCGTAAGCCCCAATGTGAGAGTTGCGGGCTGCAACCGTATTGTAATTGGTATGTGCTCTCCGCAGGTTGATATTCGGCGACGGCGAAATCAAATGTTATGCGTAATCCTTTTCAAAATTCATACTTCAACAAACAATACGCATCCGTTTTATCCCGCCCCTGAATTTCCTCCAAATCCGAACCAATCGTATCCCGGTCAAAATACCGGGTATTTGCTAATTTAAGGTAAATCGTCAGCGACGGAGCAATTTTCCATTTGACAACCGTATAAAAGCGAAATCCTTCCCCGTAAAAACTCGGATAATAAAAAGCATACAGAATATTTTTCTCGTAAATGCTGATGCGGCTGTTCCAATCATTCGTATAGAAATAACCCAAACTCCCGTCAATCCGGAATTTGGATTTGTCCGGCGAAAAGCCGAACGCTTGGGTCAACGACCAACCGGGTTGTGACTGCAAATCATCGGCATAAAGATTATAATCCGCTTGCGTTTTCACTTCCCAGTTTTCATGATGATAATCGAACCGGAGTTGCCAGCGTTGTTGTCGATAAGGCAAAATAAAAGTCCGGTTGCCGTTTTCCTGAATAACATTCTTTTCCTTTTCTTTGTACTTGTACCGCAATTGCATTTGCAGATTCTCTCCGGGTTTATAAACGACCTGAACCAAACCGTCCATGCCGGAAGAAGACGAATTAACTCCGTATCTCAACCAGGGAAACCGGAAATAATCCGCATAAGCTGATAATTCCCAGTGACGAAACGGATGCAATTTGACGCCTGTGTAAAAACCGCTTTCATTCTGAACCCCGGAAGATTCCGAAAATGCTTTGGCGTAGAATGCATTATAATCGCGGGCATAATTCCGGTAAGAAAATATCAAATTCACCGACGAAGCCGGATTTAGCAGCAAGTTGTTGACTGTCGCCCATTTACCTTCTGCATCCAAAGCCGTTTCCCCTTTGAACGAAAATTTTTTGGCTCTGAAACCGTAATTCATTCCTGTATTGAAATGGCTTTTCTTCCTCAGATAAAACAAATTATACGGTTTAGGGTCGGGATTGGGCTGTTTATCGCCAAAAGAATAATAAACAAATGTCAATCCGAGGTTTAGCGATTCGTTTCGCCAACGGACATGCGATCCGCCCATATCAACGATAGCCATTCTTCGTTTGTTAATATCATTGGGAATACGGTTGTAACCATCTGTTTTAAAAGTGTAAATAAATGCGCTGTCGGCATTCGCATCTTGCTTCCGATGAGAATAGAACAAGCTGACTTGTAGATTGTTGAATTTCAAAGCGCCGGCAAGCCCGCGGAAAAAATCCGCTTCATTCGGGGAAGCATGACGTTTGATAGCTTCATTCGCTTGATTGATACCGGTGATGAAAGAAGTTTTTCCGGTCGAGAAATTTGTGTTCATCACTAAACCTT
Organism: Candidatus Symbiothrix sp.; assembly: GCA_031270525.1. GTDB lineage: Bacteria > Bacteroidota > Bacteroidia > Bacteroidales > Azobacteroidaceae > Azobacteroides. Next base: position 5,492 of record JAISXN010000143.1, read on the forward strand.
GTCCGAACGACAGGCGATAATCGCCGATGTGCAGATTTTCCAAAATCCCCTGGTTTTTCAGGTTAAAATTGAAAGCATAATGGTCAAAACCTTTGTGATTCCTGTTCCAAAAAGCTTCGCCGGCGTCTTTTTCGCCGGCAAATCCCCATTGAACATCCTTATAGTTAAATCCATATCGTAGAGAAAGATAATACGGTTCGCCGAGATAATGTTTATTCGGTTTGCCGGCAATTTCCTCCGGAGTCGCTTTCCGGTAACCGGCTTTTTCCTGAAAAGTATAATCCGACCGGATCATCACTTCCTGTTTTCCATGGCGAAAAATATTTTTCCATTGAAAATCAGGGGGTTGAATCGTATCGCCGACATACACGAAAGGCAAAAGATAAGTAATAGTCTGTAAATCCAGATTCTCTACATTTTTTAATTCGTAAATCTCGACCAAAGGACTATATTTATAAATGTAATAAAGCAAGTTTTCGATCTGAATATCCGTCAAAAAGGGAAGCCGTTCCAGGTCTTTTTTGGTAACGGTGTGCAGGTTAAACGGATGCTCGCTCAGGAAAGACAATTCGTCGAAAAGTTGTTCCATATCGTTCGTTCCGCTTTCTTCCGATGCAGCCAGCTCTTCTAAGTACTGCATCCATTCGGTATTGCCGGAATTAATCTGAGCTTTTAATTCGCTGATAATGAATAGTAAAATGATAATAAATATTGGTTTCATAAATTTAGCCCCCCCTTCAGGGGGGGGAATTAGATAAAATAAACAACGCTGATAGCGCTTGATAAACCCAAAACAGGATGGAGAAGAAATGCAGTTTCCGTTTTCCACCGCGTTCCCCTATAAGCAAATCCCATGGAAGGCGTTCTCGGCTGGGTTTTGAATCCGGCGCGGACGCTGAACTGACCGGCAATTTCGTACTCAATTCCGGCTCTCACATCAAAATATTTTCCGAAATCGGAACCGGTTTCAACCAAAACAGCACAAGCCGGCAACAATTGGTAAAGAATCCCTATATTGTAAACCGTAGGAAACGGACTACTTGTATGCAAAAGATTTTCCGTAGTGAAAGCCGCTTCAAATGATTCATTGATACGGTAATAAAGTCCGATATCTGCCGAAAGATAACTTTTATTTTCCGGTTCCAATATCGAATTTTCATTGAGGTAAGTCAGATTTGTACCGATTGAAAAACAAGAAGATAGCTTTTTCGCCAAACCCATTTGCCCTTGAAGCAAGCGATAATCTTCATAACCATAAGAGGAAAACAGGAAACCCGCATCAATCGTTCGGTTAGGAATTAAGGCATGAATGCTCATTGTACTTAATTCTTTCATTGTAAACCGATTGTAAACGGAGGCTCCCAATTCTTTTTGTCTCGTGAACGCCAAATATGCCGGATTTGACAAGCCTCGGCTCAAAGCTTTGATATTTCCCAATGCTAACGCCCGGGCGTCGACGTCATTCGTTTC
>JAISXN010000177.1 GCA_031270525.1 Candidatus Symbiothrix sp.
GTTTGCGTGCAAGCCCAGTCCTTGCGTGAAGAATCCTTACTGGAGAAAAACTGGAAATTCGGCAAAGGCGATTTTCCCGCCGCTGCTTCCGGAAATTTCGACGATACGAAATGGGAATCCGTGACCGTACCCCACGATTGGGCAATTTACGGACCTTTCGACCGTAATCAGGATTTACAAGTCGTTGCCGTTACCCAAAACGGCGAAACCGTCGCTACCGAAAAAACCGGTAGGACAGGCGGTTTGCCTTATGCCGGGGTAGGCTGGTACAGAACCATCTTCGATGTCCGGGATTTTAAAAAGGGCGGGAAATCGGTTTCCCTGCTTTTCGACGGAGCCATGAGCGAAGCCCGCGTATATGTCAACGGAGAAGAAGCCGGTTATTGGCCCTACGGCTACAATGCTTTTCATCTCGACGTTACGGATTTTCTTCATGCCGACGGTAAGAATAACGCGCTTGCCGTCAGGCTGGAAAACCTTCCGCAATCGTCGCGCTGGTATCCGGGAGCGGGATTGTATCGCAATGTCCGGCTGATTGTTACGGAAAAAACGCATGTCCCGGTTTGGGGAACATATATCACCACTCCTTACGTATCAAAAGAATATGCTTCTGTAAAATTAAAAATACAAATAATCAATCCGGAGAATGAAGATGTGGAGATAGTCACGGAAATACGGGATAACAATGATAAAGTGGTCGCTGTCAAAAGAAGCGCACAGAGAATCAATGAAGGACAATGTCCGGAACAAAATTTTATCGTTGAACAACCCCGTTTGTGGTCGCCCGAAACGCCGGAGCTTTATCGTGCGGTTTCCAAAATTTTCGTAAACGGCAAGCAAACCGATGAATACGCAACTCGTTTCGGTATTCGCGACATCCGGCTGATACCCGGTAAAGGTTTTTTCCTGAATGGAGAAAAACGCAAATTCAAAGGCGTATGCAATCACCACGATTTGGGTCCCTTGGGCGCCGCCGTCAACAAATCTGCCCTGCGCCGTCAACTGACTTTGCTCAAGGACATGGGCTGCGACGCTATTCGCACTTCGCACAACATGCCTGCACCCGAACTGGTCGATTTATGCGATGAACTGGGTTTTATGATGATGATTGAACCTTTCGACGAATGGGATATAGCCAAATGTGAAAACGGTTACCATCGCTTTTTCGGGGAATGGGCGGAAAAAGACATGATGAACATGTTACACCATTTCCGCAACCATGCGAGTGTCGTAATGTGGAGTATCGGCAATGAAGTTCCCACGCAATGCCGGGCCGAAGGATACAAAACGGCGGCATTTCTGCAAAATATTTGCCACAGGGAAGACCCTTCGCGTCCGGTTACCTGCGGAATGGACAGGGTTGACTGTACATTGAAAAACGGTTTTGCTTCCCTGCTTGATGTTCCCGGACTTAATTACCGTACTCACAAATACAAAGAGGCTTACGAAACATTGCCCCAAAATCTGGTTTTAGGTTCGGAAACAGCCTCAACCGTCAGTTCGCGAGGCGTTTACAAATTTCCGGCAGAGATAAAAGCGGGCGCTATATATGATGACCATCAGTCTTCGTCCTACGACCTCGAATATTGCTGGTGGTCGAATCTTCCCGAGGAAGATTTCGCCCTTGCCGACGATTACGACTGGACAATCGGACAATTTGTCTGGACGGGTTTCGATTATCTCGGTGAACCTACGCCTTACGATACGGACGCCTGGCCCAATCACAGTTCTATGTTCGGAATCATTGACTTGGCAAGTATTCCCAAAGACCGTTACTATCTTTACAGGAGTATCTGGAATACAAAGGAAAATACCTTGCATATTCTTCCGCATTGGAATTGGAAAGGCAGAGAAGGACAAAAAACGCCGGTATTCGTCTATACGAATTATCCTTCGGCAGAATTGTTTGTCAACGGCAAAAGTTACGGCATAAGAACCAAGACTGAAGAACCAACTCATCACTCTCTAAGCCGTTACCGCCTGATGTGGCCGGACCTTATTTATGAACCCGGCGAACTGAAAGTCATCGCATACGATGTACAAGGCAAGACAGCCGAAGAAAAGACCATTCGCACTGCAGGGAAACCGCACCATATTCAATTAAACGTTGACCGGACAAAACTTTCGGCCGATGGGAAAGATTTAGCCTATATCAATGTAAGCGTGGTAGATAAGGACGGAAACCTTTGTCCCGATGACGGTCGTTTAATCCGTTTTTCCGTGAGCGGCTCCGGCAAATACCGCGCATCGGCAAACGGCGACCCGACTTGCCTCGACCTCTTCCATTTACCTCAGATGCACCTTTTCAACGGGCAGTTGACGGCGATTGTGCAAGCAGGGGAAACGGAAGGAACGATATCCTTTGAAGCGAAGGCTCATGGTTTGAAAGTGGGAAAAGTGGAAATAAAAGTTGTTTTTTAAAGGCTTGAAAAAGAATTTTTTATAAATTTGTACCCTAAACTTAAAAATTGGATTATTTATGAAAAAGATTGGATTATTTTTATTTATTATTAGCGCTCTTTACGCTTGCAGCAGTGTTCCCATTACAGGACGCAAGCAATTGAATCTCGTTTCCGATAGCGAGGTTTTATCATTAAGTTTGCAGGAATACAAGGATTACATTCAAACAGCCAAAAAATCGACGGATAAAAACGCAACGGCTTTGGTGGTAAAAGTAGGTCAGAACATTGCAAAGGCAGTGGAATTGTACTATAAATCCATTAGTGCGGACGAGCTTATAAACGATTACTCCTGGGAATTTAACCTGATTGACGACGCGCAAGTAAATGCTTTCTGTATGCCCGGAGGGAAAATCGTCGTTTACACGGGTATTCTGCCGGTTACTCAGGACGAAACCGGATTGGCAGTCGTTTTGGGACATGAAGTAGCTCACGCTGTGGCTAAACATGCCAACGAGCGGATGTCGCAACAAGTAGCCGCACAATATGGTGCACAAGCTGTGGACATGTTGACCGGTAAAGCTTCCGAAAAGATGAAAGTTATTACGCAACAGGTTTACGGATTAGGCACACAATACGGCGTGTTGCTGCCTTTCAACCGTAAACAGGAATTGGAGGCCGACCATTTAGGATTAATTTTCATGGCCATAGCCGGATACAATCCGCAAACAGCTATACCATTCTGGCAAAGGATGTCGCAGAACGGACAGTCTGTTCCCGAATTTATGAGTACGCACCCTTCGGATGTTACGCGAATTGCGGATATCCAGAAGGAATTACCCGAAGCGATGGAAGTTTACAAAAGCATTTGGGGTAAATATCCGGCAGGTTATACTCCCGCGCCAGGTGCGACGACTCCCGGAAGTTCAAATACGTCAACACCTAAGACATCAAGTCAGTGGCGTTTTTGAAGGACCGTTTAGTCAAACGGTGATTCCCATTTTTTTCATCAGAAAAGTGGCATTCATGTTTTGGGCGATTCCATTCCGCAAACGGTAAGAAAAAGTAAGCTCATCGTTTTTTATATCGGCCTCAAAACAGTAGTTCCGGATATTTTCGGGAAATTCTTTTTCCAAACTGCCTAAAAGCAGGTCGTGAGTGGCAATGATTCCGCAGGAATGAAGTCTGACAAACTGTTGAACCAGCGCCAATGAGCCTTTTTGCTTATCGACGGAATTAGTGCCTTTCAGAATTTCATCAAGGATAATGAATAATTTTTCGCCGGATTGCAAGCGGTCAATCATCATTTTCAACCGTTTCAATTCGGCGAAGAAATAAGATTCGTTGTCATTCAGGGAATCGGAGGTCCGCAGACTGGTGAATAAAGTCGCCGGATATATACGCAAAGAGTCCGCCCAAACCGGTGCACCCATGCAAGCCAGCACAAAATTAACGCCGATTGTCCGCAGATACGTACTTTTTCCTGCCATATTGGCTCCTGTAACAATCAAAAAATAAGGACTTTTTTCGATATTAATATCATTCCTGATGCAAGTTTCGCGATTCATCACCGGATGTCCTACATTTTTTCCTCTCATTTCGAAATAATTATCGGTTAATTCAGGGAAAATATAGTCGGGATGGTTAAAGGCAAATTTGCTTAATGAGCAAAGGGCGTCCCATTCACCCAAGGTTTTTATCCAGATTTCCGTTTGCCGGCCATATTCATTTTTCCATTCGTCGATAGCGATGGCTTTACTGATATCCCACAGTAACAAGGGATTTAGAAACAAATGTATCATCAGGTTGGAACGTTGTTCCAATTCGGCGGATAATTGCGCCAAACGGCCGATACAAACGGAAGCTTTTCCCTTTTGTCCGATAAACCGAGCCTGAAATTCCCGCAGCAAACCGGATTTGAAATTGGTTTTCTCAATAATTTCGATTAATTCGGAATAAGTATTAAAAATTTCCACTTTTTTCCCAATCCATCGTTGAAGGCCATTGATTTTTTTTGCTTGAATTTCACTGATACCGAACGTTAGAAAGTAAAATACAATAATTACCGGCGAAGAAATCATTCCGGCTATCGCCAGACCGGCGCCTGTTACCCAAAGCAAAAGAAACACATAACGCAGGATTTTCCAAAGATTTTTTGTCCGGATTGCAGATGGTTCTGCAATAAAAGACGCTATCTCTTTCAAATCGGAATCTTTACCCGGACATGACAATCCGGTCACTTGAAAATGGTGAATAAAATCGGGATTCCTGCTGATTTCAGCGATGCTTTCTTGTGTGGATTTTATTTTTTCCGTCGATTGAAAAGGATTTTCAAAGCGGTTGATAAGGACTTGTTTGCCATAAGCCGTACAAGTCCGGTTGATGGATTGAAACAAAGAATGATTTCCGAAAATATCCAAATCCAGGCTGAACGGATGAGCCGGATTGGCTTTTTCGGGAGCGCCGTCGAAAGCGCTGAAATCGTAACCGATAGCTTTGAGTTCGTTTTCGTCGCAAGTAACGGAAATTTCCAGATAAGTTCTTTTGTTTTGTAATTTATTGTATATC
>JAISXN010000219.1 GCA_031270525.1 Candidatus Symbiothrix sp.
AAACTGTTGAAATTCATAATCTGAATTCCCGTCAATTCGTACACTTCTTTACGTGAAAGGATTTTATCGAAATATTCTTCCGGAATACCTTCCGTATAAGGGTCCCGATAGGAACGCGCCGTGCTTAATATGGAACCGTCTTCTCCCAGATAGACAAAATCTACGCCCCAGGTGTCGATACCGATGGCGTCTATTTTAATATTTTGTGCGGTTGCCGCTTTCAGCCCGTCTTTCAGGGCGTCGAACAAGGCAAAAATATCCCAGTAATACTTATCGCCGATACGGGTGATTTTGTTTGGGAAACGGGTTAATTCCTGTAATTCCAGTTTGTTATTATTCAAAGAACCGATTATGCTCCGGCCACTGGTAGCTCCGATGTCGAAAGCGAGAAAATGGTGTGTATGCTCCATAATATTTTTAATTAATAAGTTTATTCATGGTTCCGTTGATGGAAGTCGCCCCAAAGGTACATGAAATTTATCAATAAACAATACTTTATCTATACGTAAAAAACCCCAAATGCGGAGGTTGATTATAACCCACATTTTGCCACGCTACACTCAAGCGATAAACAGGGTCGTGCATCAGCGTCGGCAAGCGGTGTCCGGTAGGAATGACCGTTGTGAAAATCATCAACCGGCTCGGGTCTTCTCTGTCGAAATAAACGGCTTCTTCCCGCCAATCACCGAACAAATCGGCGCTCAGACAAGGATTATTTTTGGACCCATTGATGGAAGCCGCCCCAAGAGTACTAAAATTTATCAATAAATCCGTTCCGTCGCCATTCCATTTGGTAATTTTTGTTCCGTCCAGCAATTCATCCTGCAAGTCTCCATCCCAATAAATCCTGAAATTAACGCTCGGCTTACGGGTCGATATTACCTCTCCTTTAATGTTATACACGCTGTCCGATGCGGCGCTCCAAAATTCAAAACCCCGGTAGCGGGAATCTATATCGGCAGCCAAACCGCGACCAACGTCAAATGTAGTCGGGCGTCCGAAAAGAAGTTGGCCGGTCCGGGCGTCGCGAAGTTCTACGCCTGCAGGGCAAGGGCTGTTTTCGTGCACATCAAAAAATTCCAGTCCCGGACGGTCGGGGTCCAAATCGGAAAGATGATGTGCGTCTCCATGTCCTAAACCGGTGGAATACAACAAGACGCCGTCGTTGTCGATAGCAGCTCCGCCGTAAATAATTTCATCGCAGCCGTCGCCGTCGACGTCGGCAACGGCAATGCTGTGATTACCTTGTCCGAAAGCGGTATTTTTCGTATCTCTTTCCGTACCTGAATCATAGACCCAACGTTCTTTCAGTTTGCCGTCTTCAAAATCATAAGCGGCCAATACGGTGCGCGCGTAATAGCCGCGGCACATAACCAACGAAGGACGTTTACCATCCAAACAGGCTATGCAAGCCAGGTAACGCTCCGAACGATTGCCTTTGTCGTCTCCCCAAATTGATTTCAAATCATTTCCCCTTGGTGGATTGTAGGGAATCGTCGTGATTTCTCCGCCTGTTTTCCCGTCGAAAACCGTCAGGTATTCCGAACCGTCTAAGATATGGCCGTTTTCATTTCTAAAGTCGGCTGCCGGGTCGTCGTTTCCGAGTATAACGAATTTACCTTGTCCGTCGATTGTTCCCGGAGCCGTTTTGCAAGCTATTTCCGCACATCCGTCGCCATCGAGGTCATATACCATAAATTGTGTGTAATGAGCGCCTGCGCGAATATTTTTACCCAAATCAATCCGCCAGAGTTGAGCGCCGTTCATCTTGTAGGCGTCGAGAAAAACATTGTCGGTCAATCCATTGTGAGAATTGTCGCGGCTGCGGGCGTTCCATTTGACAATTATTTCGTATTCCCCGTCGCCGTCCAAATCGCCTGCGCTGCAATCATTGGGCAAATAGGAAATGGGACGGAATGTGCGGAAATTTTCAACTTTCGGCGCTTCAGGCCTGTTCATTTGAATTACTTTACAGGGTTTTTCCCAAGGGACGACGGCATCCGAAACAGGTTCTATTTGTCCCGACAGCGTTTTGACAATATAATTATCCGATCCGGATCCTGTCTCATCCAAATAACAAGTTGCTCCGGAAAGCGGTTGGGTGTTCAACAATACGCCGTTTTTATAGATATTGAACAATACATCGGGGTTTTCCGTGCCTAATAAACGCCAACTCAGATAAACGCCATCGCCTGTTTTTACGGCGATAAGTCCACGGTTTAATTTTTCCGAAATTAATGGAGAAACCTTTCGCGCATCATCTCTTTTATCAATGATTTCACTATTGATTTTCACATTGCTAAGTCTAAAATTGTCAATAAAACCGGTGTGGATTTGGGGATTTTTACTTACAGTAATATCCAGGTTTTCGAAAGTAAAATCGGACAGTATATACTGGTCGGATTTTTTAACGTTGAATACCGTGTTGCAATCTACTTTTATATTGCGCATGATTATATGGCTTGCATAAGAAAGGATGGGGGCGTCATGCCCTTTCAAATCGAAAAACTGTGTCCACGGATTAATATCAATGAACGTATTTGCATTTCCGGTAATATCTTCAACCGATATGTATTCGTAATTTTGAGGGGTATCCGGACGCATTTTCAGCCATAATATCCTTTGCGCCTGATTGACCGTACAACGCCTGAACAGGATGTTCCGGTTATGAATGGATTCGCTGCCGCAAGTCAGGGCGCTATGACAAAATCCATAGATACAATCTTCAATGATGATGTTCCGGTTGCCGCCGTTGTTTGCGTCTTTGTCGGCTTCGGGCCCTTTACCTCCTTTCAGAGCCACCGCATCGTCATTGACCGACATATAGCAGTTTTTAATCAGCACATTGCTGCAAGCGTCAATATCTACGGCGTCCGTGCTTGGCGCTTTGACCGGTTGATAGGGGGA